>SXOW01000336.1 GCA_005778315.1 Acidobacteriota bacterium | reverse complement strand
CGCCTCGGGCGTTGGCCTCGCGGCGACGCAGGTAGGCGAAGGGCTCCGACTCTTCGTCGCGGACCCGTCGTCTGGGCGATCCGCGGCGGACCTCCGCGTCGTGATCAACCCGGAACTGGTCGAGGCGGACGGCACGCAGCGGGAGGAAGAAGGGTGTCTGAGTCTGCCCGGCTTTGCCGGGCCGGTGACGCGTTCGGCACGCGTCGTGGTGACCGGTCTGGACCGAGACGGGTCACCGGTGCGGATCGAAGGGGAGGGACTGCTGGCACGGGTGCTCCAGCACGAGCTCGATCACCTCGACGGGAATCTCTTTGTCGACCGACTCAGCGGGATTCGACGGGATCTGATTGTTCGCCGGATTCGCAAGCTGCAACGCACGGGGAAATGGTGAAGATCGTCTTCTTTGGCACACCCTCGTTCGCCGTCCCGTCGCTCGAACGTCTCGTCGCGAGTGGCGAACAGGTCGTCGCTGCGGTCACGCAACCGGACCGGCGTCGGGGACGTGGGCAACGGTCGCAGCCGTCAGCCGTGAAGGCGGCGGCGTTGGCACATGGGATTCCGGTGTTGCAACCGGCTCGTGCGGGCGACCCGGAGTTCGCCGAGCAACTTCGCGCCGTGGCGCCCGACCTCGGGGTGGTCGCCGCCTACGGCAAGATGTTGCCGGACGCGATTCTGGACACGCCAAGGCTGGGCACCATCAACGTGCACGCCTCGCTCTTGCCCAAATACCGTGGCGCCGCGCCGGTGCACCGCGCGATCATGGCGGGTGAGCGGGAGACGGGCATCACGATGATTCGTTTGGTCCGCGACATGGACGCTGGTCCGATGCTGGCCCGCGCGGTGTACCCCATCAGCGAGGACGACACGAGCGAGACCGCGGAGCGTGGCTTGGCGGAGCTGGGCGCCAGCCTCCTGCTGTCGACGGTCGCGGCGCTCGCCTCGGGGCAGGCGGCAGAACAGGAGCAGGACCACGCCCTGGCTACGCTGGCGCCGCGTCTGACGCGCGAGGACGGCTGCATTGACTGGACCCAGCCGGCCGAGACCATCCGCAACAAGATCCGCGGCCTGTATCCGTGGCCGCACGCCCACTCGTTCCTGAACGGGGCTCGGTTGCTCATCCTGCGGGGCACCGTCGAGCCTGTGGCAGACCTGGCGGGTACCGACGCGCCCGTGTCGCCCGGTGCCATCCTCGTGGCCCGCGGCGACCAGCTTCACGTGGCGTGCGGAGAACGGACGGTCCTGGCCGTTCACGAGTTGCACCCTGAGGGGCGGAAACGCCTCCCGACGCGAGCCTTTCTGGCTGGGCGTCCTATCGCGTTGCCGGCCTCCTTCACCTCCCTCCCTGAGCCCGCATGAGCGCGGCGCGCATGGCGGCGTACTGGACGCTGAGAGCGGTCCTCGAAGGTGAGGATCTGCCGCGGGCACTGGTTCGTGAACGAGACAGCTTGTCTGACGGTCGCGACCGGAGCCTGGTGACAGAACTCACGAGTGGGACGCTTCGATGGATGGGAGCCCTTGACTATCTGATCGCCGGTGCCAGCGGACGTCCCGTGAGCCGGCTTGACCCCGAGGTGCTGGCCGTCCTGCGCCTGGGCGCGTATCAGTTGCTCCATCTCGACCGCATTCCGGCATCGGCGGCAGTCAACGAGTCGGTGACGCTCTGTAAACGGGTGGGCAAAGCCAGCGCGTCGGGGCTGGTCAACGCGGTATTGCGGCGACTCGCGAAATCAGCGACGGCGCCGCCGCTTCCGCCTGACCCTGGCCCGGGTGGGTCACGGGCCGAGCAGGTCGCCTATTTGAGCGTAACCGGTTCGCATCCGACCTGGTTGGTTGAGCGGTGGTTGGACCGCGTCGGATTCGCTCGAGCGGACGCGTGGACGCGATTCAACAACCAGCCCCCGGTGCTGACCCTGCGGGCGAACCGGCGACGGATCACCGTCGACGCGCTGAGCCGCCGGTTGGCGGAACACGAGGTGGTCACGGCCCCGACACGGTGGGCACAGGACGGTTTGTCGGTGGTGAGCGGTAATCCGCTGCGTACACCGCTGGCGGACGAGGGGCTGTTCGTGCTCCAGGACGAGGCGAGCCAGTTGGTGGCGGAACTCGTGTCAGCCGGCCCG
Organism: Acidobacteriota bacterium; assembly: GCA_005778315.1. Taxonomy (GTDB): domain Bacteria; phylum Acidobacteriota; class Vicinamibacteria; order Vicinamibacterales; family UBA8438; genus UBA8438. The sequence continues at coordinate 3,014 of SXOW01000336.1, read as the reverse complement.
GACGAGCGCGTCCTTGATGCGTGCGCGGCACCAGGCGGCAAGACGACCGCGCTGGGCGTCGGTGCTGATGAGCCTAGGCTCGTGGTGGCCGGCGAATTGCGCGCTCCGCGTGTCGCCTTGCTCCACGGCCTGGTTCGCGCCTCTGGCGCCACGGCGGTGCATGTCGTGCGACACGACCTGCGGCAGGCCCCGTTCTTGCCGGTCTTCGACTGTGTGCTCGTCGACTCCCCGTGTTCAGGTCTCGGTACCGTGCGCCGAGACCCGGAGATTCGATGGCGTCGGCACCCGTCGGACCTGGCGCGGATGGCGACGTTGCAACGCGCGCTGCTGGACGGGGCCGCCGGCGTCGTCCGTCCGGGCGGGCGCCTCGTGTACGCGACCTGTTCGAGCGAACCTGAGGAAAATGACGCGGTCGTCGGCGCGTTTCTGGATGACCATTCAGAGTTCGAGAGCGCACATCCGGAGCGTCGTGGTCCCGTACGCGACGGACTACGGTCGGTGCTCACGCCGGAGGGGTGGCTCAGGACGACGCCGGACGAACATGAATTGGAGCTGTTCTTCGCTGCGACTCTTCAGCGTCGTCAGGAGTGACGCGGTCGTGACGTGCCACGGTCAGCTGTAGTACTTTGGAGGCTGGATGTCCGAGCAGCCTCCGATTTCCATTCCCCAACCGACGCCCGCCTCTCCACCGGCTCCACGCCGCGTGGTGCGGAAGCGATCGGCGTCGCGTCGGTCCTGGGCTTCGTCACCGCTTCGGCAGTGGGCGATCCGGATTGGCGTCGCGGTGCTGTTCGTTGGGGCTGCGGGTCTGACGTTCGGGTTGTTCGGGGTGGCCGGCCTGCAGGTGGCCCTACGATGGCGGGAGGTGGTCGTGCCCGAGCTCGCCGGACAGACATTGGCTGAGGCAACCGCGACCTTGGAGGAGGCCGGGCTGGCGGTGCGGGTTGAACCGCTCTCCCGTATTCATCCGACGATCCCGGCCGGGCACGTGGCGGACCAGGACCCGGTCGGCGGGCTGGTCACGCGCAGCGAGCGAAGCGTCAAGGTGTGGCTGAGCTCGGGTCAGAGCGCGGGTGCGGTCCCGAGCCTGATCGGCCAGTCTGAGCGAGGCGCTCGGGCCCGGCTCCAAGAAGACGCGCTGGGGCTGCGCGGGGTGTCCGAGATCCGCTCGGGCCGCTACGCAAGCGACGCCGTGGTCGCGCAGGATCCGCCGCCGCTCGGGACCGCCACCTCCGTCTCCGTACTCATCAATCGCGGCGAGCGTGGCGCCGCCTATGTCATGCCGGATCTGATCGGGGTCTACGGGTCTAGCGCGGCGGAGGTGCTGCGCGCCCGTGGGTTCCGGGTCACGGTAACGGCTGACTACCCGTATCCTGATCCACGCGTGGGCACCGGCATCGTGTTGCGACAGCTCCCGCTTGCCGGTTTTCAGATCGCCCACGGCGAGGCGATTTCCCTCGAGGTCAGCCGATGACAGTGCGCCTGTCGCCGTCCATTCTTGCCGCCGACTTTGCCGCTCTCGGAGCTGGTGTCGCGGCCGTCGAGGCCGGAGGGGCGGACCTGATTCATGTCGACATCATGGACGGGCATTTTGTCCCCAACCTGACGATTGGGCCGCCCGTGGTGAAGGCCCTGCATGCGCGGGCGCAGGTGCCGCTTGACGTGCATCTCATGGTCACGGACCCGGAACGGTTCATTGACGCATTCGTCGATGCTGGCGCGGCGATGATTTCCGTTCATGTGGAAGCCGCCACCCATCTGCATCGCACGATTGCCCATATCAAGGAACGCGGCGCCCTGGCCGGCGCGGTCGTCAATCCGTCAACTCCGGTCTCCGCGCTCGAGGACATCGCGCGTGACCTCGACTTTGCCCTCGTGATGAGCGTGAACCCAGGATTCGGGGGACAGCACTTTATCCCGGGGAGTGAAGCGAAGGTTACGCGGATGCGCCGACTGCTGGACGCGGTCGGGAACTCCGCTCCGGTGGAGGTCGATGGTGGGGTGGATACCAGCAACGCGGCGCGCCTCGTAGCGGCCGGCGCCGACATCCTGGTCGCCGGCGCCGCCATCTTCGGAACGCCTGACCCAGCAGCAGCCACGCGGGCCCTACGAGCCGCCGCCCTGTCGCTTGCGGAGCCCGCCGCGGCGCAGCCGCGGTAGAATCATTCGTTGTGCCGACTTGTAGCACCCAGGTACGGGTGCGCTACGCCGAAACGGATCAGATGCAGGTGGTCTATCACGCGAACTACTTTGTCTGGTTCGAGGTCGGACGGTGCGAGTTGTTGCGGTCGCTCGGCCAGTCCTATCGTGATCTGGAGGCGACAGGGGTGCAGTTGCCGGTCATCGACGCCCACTGCGAATATCGTCGCTCGGCGCACTATGACGACGACCTGACCGTGGTCACCCAGGGGCGTTTGGTGTCGCCAGCGCGCGTCCGATTCGAATACGAGGTACATCGGTCAGCCGACGGCGTCGTGACCGCCGTTGGGAGCACGGAGCACGCGGCCGTCAATGCCCAAGGGCGGCCGACGCGCTTGCCGGCACACATTCAGGAGATGCTGGTGTGAAGGCGCTGGTCACCGGCGCGGCCGGGTTCATCGGATCTCACCGTATGGACGATATACGTGACACCTGCGCTGACGCGACCTGCTGCCCGCGATACACTGGGATTCGCTCTGAGCGAGTCGCTCCGAGCTGGCATCGAGGCTGAGTACGAATGGATTCCCAACGCCGTCACCGTGGCATGAGTGTCTCCGGCGAAGCACCCTCTCGCTGGCGTAGCCGCACGGTCGCGCTGCTATGTGGCGCAACTATTGCCGTGGCGGGGTGCGCCGGATCCGATCGAGTGAATAACCTCCCGGACATTGGCGACCTCGAGGCCGACCGACTGCTCTTCGAACGCGGGTCGGAAGCGATGGACGACCGCAACTGGGCTCGGGCCCGCGAGTATTTCCTGCAGATTCGCGACAACTATCCACAAAGCCAGTACCGGGCCGAGGCGAGACTGCTCATCG
>SXOW01000335.1 GCA_005778315.1 Acidobacteriota bacterium | reverse complement strand
GCAAGAACGTGCTGGCGAAATGCTATGGGGGAGACATTTCGCGGAAACGGAAGCTGCTGGAGAAGCAAAAGGAAGGCAAACGCCGCATGAAACGGGTCGGCCGGGTGGAGATCCCTCAGGAGGCGTTTCTCGCCGTCCTGACCGTGGACGATGACTGAGGCTGGGAGTATGTACTTCAAGAAGTCAACCACCCGGGAGTATTTCGAATCGATCCTCATCGCGGTGATTCTTGCGTTGTTTGTGCGGACGTGGGTCGTCCAGGCTTTCAAGATTCCGACCGGGTCGATGGAGCAGAATCTGTTGATCGGCGACCACCTGTTGGTGAACAAGTTCGTTCACGCGCCGACTCTTCTTGGGTCCGAGCGGTCGCTCTTGCCGGTCACCGATGTTCGCCGAGGGGATGTGCTGGTGTTCAAGTATCCGGAGGCACCGGAGCGAGACTTCATCAAGCGCGTGGTCGGTTTACCCGGGGAGACGGTTGAGCTGCGGCAGTCTCGCCTCTTTATCAACGGGGAGCCAGTCGAAGAGCCCTATCTTGACCTGATGCGGCCGGGCGGAGAAGTGCCGTACGACATGCGGGGCACCTTCGGTCCCCAGACCGTCCCGGCGGGGCAGGTGTTCATGATGGGCGACAACCGGGGCGATTCCGAGGACAGTCGCTACTGGGGCGCGCTCCCACTGGACTTCGTCAAGGGCCGGGCGTTCATGATGTATTGGTCCTACGAGTCAGGGAGCGCGTTCTATCGAGACGTTGGGGTGGGGGCCACGCTGCGCCGCTTGACGGACGGGATCACCCACTTTTTCACCCGGACCCGATGGGATCGGCTGTTTATGGCGGTGCCCTGACCCGGTCTCCAGATCCTGCCGCCGTATGAGGTCCAGGGCGGTCCGCAGGGTAGCAATGGCGTCTTCCACCGACTGCTCGGCAGCATGGCGTCGATGCTGGAGTTCATCGAGTTCGCGCTCCGCCTGTTGCCCGGCGTGCCGGGCCTCCCGAACGAGGTTGTTCGCGTGCTGGCGTGCTTCGGCCACAATGAGTTCTGCCTCACGCTTTCCGGTCTCACGGACCTCGGAGGAAACACGTTGCGCGGTGATCAAGGTCTCCGCACCGGGGTGCCCGTCGCCTGCCCTCGCGGCCCCCGGGTCCCGCACCCACGGCGGTGTAGGCGGCCGCGGTGCGCGCCACTCTCACCCGGCCGTCGGGATCGTCCCGGTGTCTGTCGGTCGTTTTCGCGGGTCGCTGCAGGGGCCAGGTGGTGCCAGCCGCGTCCCGGCGCCGGCGTGGGGAGTCCGGCGCCAGCCTGAACGCGGACTAGCGCGGTGGTGGTGTTCTCGGTCCGAAAACCGCGGTGCCGACCCTGACCATGGTCGCCCCTTCCTCGATGGCCACCTCGAAATCGTGGCTCATCCCCATGGACAGTTGATCGAGTTGCAGGCCGCCACCGACCGTTGTCGCATAGGTCTCGCGCAGCTCGCGTAGCTGCCGGAAGAACGGACGCACCGCCTCCGGGTCTGGCGACCAGGGAGGCAGGACCATGAGACCACGGAGGGTTATCGATTCACAGGACGTCGCGGCTTCGACGATGCCTCGGACCTCCTCCACCGATCCGCCATGCTTCGTTGCCTCGCCCGCGAGGTCGACCTGAGCCAGCACATTGAGCCGGCGGTGTAGGTCTGTCGCGGCCCGGTCCACACGGCGCAACAGTCCAATGCTGTCAATAGAGTGGATCCAGTCGAACGTTTCGGCCGCCAGGCGGACCTTGTTGGATTGGAGGTGTCCGATGAAGTGCCAGATGACGGTACCGCTCGGCGTCGCCGCCTTCTTACCAGCGGCTTCCTGAACCTTGTTCTCGCCAAGGTCGAGCAGACCGGCCGACAGTGCAGCCTCGACGTGCTCGACTCCGAACGTTTTCGACACCGCCACGAGGCGAACCTCCGCGGCGTCTCGGCCGCGGCGAGCCGCCGCCGCGGCGATCCGCGCCCTGACCGAGCTGAGATTGGTGGTGACGCGGCATGCCAGGTCCGGGGCCGACTCAGGTTCGCGCATTACCGGTCACCGGTCCATGGCTTCGAGCTGCAGTCTCGCATCGTCGGCGAATTCGCCGCCTGGCGCCGCGCCGAGATAGCGGTCCAACGCGAGCCGAGCCGCCGACGGATCGCCGTTGACGGCCTGTGCGCGGCCGAGCCAGTAGTACGCATCGACCAATGTGCGGTCGGCAGCCAGCGCGCCCTCGAACTGCCGTATCGCATCCGCCACGTTGCCGGAATTGAGGAAGGCCTGGCCCCGCGCAAGCGTGTCGCGCGCTTGGTTTCGGCTTGCGTCGAGGGTCTGGACCGTAATGCGGTTTGCCTCGCCCCGGGCCGCCGCGGCTTCGTCCATTCGATTCTGCTTGGCGAAGACCGTGGCCAGCCCGTAGTAGGCGGCGGCATAGTCCGCTCGAATGCTGAGAGCTTGACGGAACGCGGCTTCGGCCGCTTCGAATCGCTCCTGCCCGCTGTGGGCGACCCCAATGTTGAAATAACAATCGAGGCAGGAGGGCATCACCTGGAGCGCCGCTTCGAAGTGGCGGATGGCCTGCTCGACATCGCCGGCGCGATTCGCCCGCACCCCGGACTCGAACGCGGCGGCTGCCGCCGTTCGGTCATCGCCTGGCGCGCGGAGCCAGGCGGCGGCTGTGCGTCCTGTTCCGAGGACGAAGCGGATCTCCGCAATGCCGTCGGCCTGGACACGCACGCGAAAAATCTGACTGCCCAGTTCACGCGTCTCGGCGCTGACGGTGTAGTGGCCGGGCGGGAGACCGGTGTGCTCGAACCGACCCTCGACGTCCGTGGTGACAGCGTGTCGTCCCGCCGCCAGACCGAGCGGCATCACGGTCACGGCAGCGTCGGCTATCGGGTCGCCCTGGGCGTCGGTCACAAGTCCGCGCACGCTGCCCAGCGGCTGGGCGTGGGCGGGCGGGATGACGCAGGCGAGCAGCACCCACAGAACGAACAGACCCGACCAGGCGTTTGGACTGTGCACCCTGCCAGTCTACATGCCTTTTCTGGCAAGAAACGCCTGGACGGCATCGACCTCGCGGACGATCGGTGACGGCGGGAGCGAGGCCAGAAAGCGCCGGCCATACGCCTTGGTGAGCATGCGCGGGTCGAGGATGGACAGGACCCCACGATCCTGGCGATGACGAATCAGTCGCCCGACGCCCTGCAGGAGGGTGAGGATGGCCAGGGGCACCTGGTAGTCGGAGAACGGGCTCCCTCCGTCCCGGGCGATAGAGTCCATTCGGGCCGCGGTGATCGGATCACCGGGCGGCGTGAACGGCAGCTTGTCGATGATCACGCAGCTCAGCGCGTCGCCCGCGACGTCGACCCCCTGCCAGAAGCTGGAGGTGGCGAGAAGCACGGCGTTGGGGGTCGCGCGGAAGTTGCGGAGCAGCACCGAACGGGGTGCCGTACCTTGCACGAGCAGTGGAAAGCGACTGTGAGGTGCGATCAGCTGATGCACCTGCCGCAGGTTGGCGTAGCTCGTGAACAACACAAACGCGCGCCCCTGCGTCGCTTCGAGCAGGGCGGTGACGTAGTGGGCCGCGCAACGCGTGAAGTCCGGCGCCCGTGGCTCAGGCATGTCCGCGGGCAGGAAGAGCACGGTTTGGTTGGCGTAGTCGAACTCGGACGCCAGCCTGAGCTCGGCCGCATGACGGATGCCCAGGCGCGACCGCTGATACTCGAACGATTCCTCGACCGCGAGCGTCGCGGAGGTCAACACCGTTGCTTGCATCCGCTCGAGGAGGAGTTCGCGGATGATCGACGAGACATCGACCGGCGATGCCCGGAGGAATAGGCCGCGGCCCCTGCGCTCGAGAAAATAGACAAATCCAACGTCGGCTGTTCCCAATACGAAGTCGATGTGCTCGGCCAATTCCCGGGCGCGACGTGCCAGCGAACGCAGGTCTTCGGACTGGTCGGCGAGCGGTGCAAGCGTGTCTTCCAGGGCACGGACGGCGCCCGCGAGCTGCCGACCGAGCTCCATGACCGGGGCAAGGGCGTCGGCATCGAGGCGTGTGCGGTCGGCCGTCGGGAGATGTCTCTGGACCGCGCCGAAGAACAGGACGCTCAAACGCTCGATTCCGTCGAGACCGGCGCGGGCGCGGTCCGCTGCCTCCGGAGTCTCCGTCAGGTCGCGGTCCAGATAGCGTGTGGTATCGCCGACAAGCCGTTCGAGGCGATAGGTGCTGACCGACACGCCGAAATACTGCGTCGCGACGTCTTCGAGCTGGTGCGCCTCGTCGATGACCGCGTAGTGGCAGGCGGGAATCACCTCCCCGTAAGCCGATTGGCGCACCGCAGCGTCGGCGCACAGGAGGTGGTGATTCACGATGACGAGGTCGGACTCGGCCGCCTGCCGCCGCATCTTTGTAACGAAGCACTCGTCGTACTGGGGGCAATCCGTGCCGACACAGTTCTCGGACGTGGCGGAAATGTCCCCCCAGAACGGGAGCTCGTCCGGCAGGTCCTCGATCTCGGTCCGGTCGCCGGTCTCGGTTTGACGAGCCCACTCGCGGATGTCATCGAGGTAGCCCTCGTCCGTCGCGGTCCGTAGTGCATCGCCGGTGCGATACGCGTCGAACCGGTGCAGGCACAGGTAGTTGCCTCGCCCCTTCATGTATGTGGCGGTGAACGCCGTCTGGAGCGCGTCTCGCAGCGCCGGCAAATCCTTGTAGTAGATCTGGTCCTGCAGCTGCTTGGTGCCGGTCGACACGAGGACGCGGTGTCCGCTGAGAATGGCTGGAACGAGATAGGCCAGTGTCTTGCCGATACCGGTTCCAGCTTCGGCGATCAGGACCCCCCCACACTCGAATATCTCCGCCACCCCGACGGCCATCCTTCGTTGACTGTCCCGCGCTTCGAACGCCGGGAGCGCCTGGCTCAGGACGCCGTCCGACGCGAACGCGGAGTCGACCTGTTCAGGGAGCGACGACGCGAGTCCCGGGGGCCCTCCGTCGAGCTGCGATCTGTCCATGTCGGGTGGCGCGCCTGGGGTCACGCCGAATAGAGCGGGAACCTGTCGCACAAGGTGTGGACCTCGGTGCGGACCATGGTGCCGACGGCCTCGTCCTCCGGGTCAGCCAACACGCGAGCGATGAACTCGGCGATCAAGTCCATCTCCGGTTCCGCCATCCCGCGGGTCGTGACCGCCGGGCTCCCAATACGGATCCCGCTGGCCACCATCGGTGGGTTCTCGTCGAACGGGATCGCGTTCTTGTTGACGGTGATCCCCGCCTTGCCGAGCGCGGCTTCGGCCACCTT
>SXOW01000037.1 GCA_005778315.1 Acidobacteriota bacterium | reverse complement strand
TTGGCCGAAGCGTGTCTGGCGGCAGCGTCCTGATTCAGGGGTTCGTCCCACGAACGTAGCCGGCGCCGCACGCCGACCGCCCGACCTGGCGGTCGAGCGGCGTCAGTGGTCTGCCACGCGCACAGGAGACATCCCTTCGTGAGACGCGCCGGCTCTACATACCGGCCACTGGATATTTCGTGAACGCCGAGCCCGCATCGGCGAGCGAGGCCGGCCCCTCGGCCACGAAGACATTGCCGTCCTCGTCCACGCCGACCCCCTCGCCCGTCACGCCAGAGTACGGCCGGCTGTCGGAGTCCCACGGCGGAATGAAGCCCACGAGCATGTCCCGGTCGACAGGTCCGATGCGGACGCCGTTCCTCCAGTTGATGTGCCGGAGCCGGTTGGACTCGGAGTCGATGGCATACACCATCTGGTCCGCGGTGATGAAGAGGTCGCTGATGCGCCCGTACTGATAGCGCGACTCCAGGTAGTTGCCCTCCTGGTCGAAGATCTCGAGACGGTGGTTGCCACGGTCGGCCACCCAGAGCCGGCCCTGCGCGTCGAATGCCAGGGCGTGCGGCGTCCGGAACTGACCGTGTTCGGTGCCGATCTCGCCCCACGCTTTGAGGTATTCGCCGTCGGGGGAGTACTTGACGATCCGGCCGGTCAGCCCCGCCGCGCGGGCCTCGTCCATCTGTTCGTCTGTCGTCAGGTTCTGCCCGGCGTGGCCGTCGGCGACGAAGATGCTCCCGTCGGGCGCGACGATCACGTCGATGGGCTGGTTGAGGTGATCCGGCCCGGTCCCCGGCTGGCCGGCGGTACCGAGGCTCATGAGCAGCTCTCCGGTCGGGCTGAACTTGTGGACCTGGTGACCTTTGGTGCCCGCCTCGTTGACGGCGAAGTCGGTCACCCACGCGTTGCCGTCGTCGTCCGCGTAGATGCCGTGCGGTGTCACGAAAATTCCGGCGCCGAAGTTGGCGAGGATCTCCCCGGTGCGGCGGTCGAACTTGAAGATCGGGTCCACGGGGTTGTTGTCGCAGTTGATCCCGGGGCCACCGGCCGAGCCGGACCCGCAACGCTCGTACCCCCAGACATGCCCGTCCGTCGGGTCGATGGCGAGGCCGGCGCTGGAGCCCCACTCCCGCCCCTCGGGCAGGGTCACCCAGCTCCCGATACGTGTCGGGTTCGGGTTCGGAAGTCCCTCACCGGTGACCGGGTTGACCGGCGAGACCGCGTCATTCCCCGCAGGGGCCGGCGCGGCCGGCGGCCCGGACTCGGCAGCGCACGCCGCGAGCAGTGCGGCGGTGACGAGCACAGGCATCAGGCGTCGTAACGATGTCAAGAGTCCCTCCCTCGCTTGTGATTACCGGCCGTCGGTGGTCCGTGCTTCGGCTTGCGCGCCGGCCAGGATATTGAAGAGCCCGTAGTTGCCCGCTCTTCGTTTCTGCCGCAATCTGCTATTCCGCCAACCGTCGCGCGAGCTCGGCACGCGCGCATTCCTCGGCCACCTTCACGTAACGCCGCACCGAATCCGCACCAATGACGTAGGGATGTGGATCGCCGGGCCGGCGGTCCGCGAGCGCCGCGAGCTTGTCCGGTGTGCGGTCGAAGCTGGTGTGGTTGGCGATCAGCACATCGGCGCCGCGCGTCTCGATGAGTTGCTGATAGCGCACCGCGGAGTCGATATAGGCCTGAATCGACTCCACGGATGTGGTGGCGAACAGCGACGTGCCGCCCCAGGACGCGGTCAGGTGCGACCGGCCCTGGTCGCGCACGTCGATCATCGTCGAGACGGTGCCCGCCGTGTGCCCCGGCGTCAGATAAAGCGTGACGGTCGTTTCGCCAAGCCTGATCTCCATCCCCTCGGTCGCGACCCGATCGCGCCTCGGGATCGGATCGCGAGTGCTGCGCTCGACCAGGTCCCAGTCTGGCGCCCCCATCACGATCTGGGCTCCGAACCGGTCCTGCAGATACTTGGCACCCCCGTGATGGTCACCGTGGCCGTGGCTGATGATCACATGGGTGATCTCCTCAGGGTCGAGTCCCAGTTTTCTCAGGCCGTCGACCACCGCCCCCTCGACGGCGTAGTCGTAGAGCGCATCGATGACGATGATCCCCTCCGAGGTCGTCACGGCCCAGGCGCCATGGTCCTGGGTGCCCACGAAGTAGAGGTTGTCGAACACCTGTGCCGGTTCGGCGTACCACTCCTCGCGAGCCGGCACCGCCCGGGACGGCGGCGGGACGTTGGTCGCACCGGTCTGAATGGGCTGCGGCACGCGGCACACCGTCTCGAGCAAGGCCAGGTGCTCCTCGCCCGCCGCCGCCCGAGCCGCCGCCCGGTGCGCCGCCACCGGATCCGCCTCCTGTGCGGCCTGGGACGCTGCGCCGAGTCCGGTCGCGAGTATCGTCCCGATCACGATCCGCGGCAGCCAATCGCGCATGGTCGTCCTCCGTCCCGATGATCCTCGCACAGGTCCGATCTGTTCGACCCTCGTCGTCGCGTGACACGGCACACGACGTCACGGTGCGGCCGCGGCCCGGGACCCGGTCAGCATGTTCGACACCGAATGGTTGCCTTCGTGACACGCATACTCGAAGAGCGGCCCGCCGGACGGACTCATCGGAATGACCGCCGTCCACGGCGCCGTCCACTCGGCCGGATCGGTCACCGTGATCCGGTAGTCGATCGTCTCGGCGTCGACCCGCGTGAACCGCTCGACCACGACACGGTCCGATTCGGGAAGGTTGGTCGTCTCGACGACCAGCGTGTCCCCGTCCCAGCGGCCGCGCGCATCCCCCATCCACTGCCCCACCGTCGACGGCAGATGCGGTCGGCCGTCCAGCGGGATGATCCGCGCATCGTGGATCATCTCGACGACGAGGACCACGTGGTCCCGCGTCTGTAGAATCTGGTAGTTGTGGTTGTAGAAGCCGGGGGACATCGCACCCGGCATGCCCCGCGTGAGACAGCGGTCGTACGTGCTGAAGTCCAGCCAGGTCTCGAACCCGTCCTGGGCGAACGAACTGCGCACCTCACGCCGGCGAAGCATCGCCGCCGGCGTCAACGACGGGTATTTCCCCTCCGGTGGATCCACGAGCAGCGACGTCCGCCGCGAGAGCTCGCCCTGCTCCAGCCAGAAGTCGTTGTAGGCGCCGGTCGGCATCAGCGCGGTGAGATCCTCCGTCGAGATGCCGGACCCCGGATTCCGAACCGCCCACTCTTCCTGGGTCAGGAACTCCCGCCCGGCGAACTCGTCCGGGCGCTCCATCGGCGTGGTCGTGGCGTTGGTCCACGGACCCCGCAGGTCCGGATCGCCCCACGGCGTGCGCGGCGCCGACACCGCCTGGCCGGGAGTCCCGGGCTGGGCCGCGACAGGCGGCGACACCACTCCGGAGGCAACCGACAGCGCCGACAGGACGACGATGGCTCGAACGGTCATGGCAGCCTCCCACTTGGCAGCATCGCGGTACTCCGCGCGGTGGAACGTCGGAACCAGTATAGCGTCCGATCGCGGCGAGACGATGCTGACGCCGGGCGACCGCCCGAAGACGGGGCCCGCTGCCTCACCCCGAGACCTGACCCACGCCGCCCTCGCCGACACCACCTACGGCCCGCGGCCCGATCACGATCCGCGCGAGGCATCTTCCCACCGTGAGCGTCCTGTCACGCACGTCTCGGGCTGACGCTCAATAATCCACCGCTCGCAGCGACGCTCTGAGAATCTCCCGATCGTTGCGCTGGAACACGTGGCCATTGGCGTAGGCTGGGTGTACCCAGTTGACGAGTCGATCCGCTCCGTGACCGCGCGCCGGTTTCGCGGTTGGCTCGATGAGCGGCACGCGCCCCAGCTCGACGTAGCCGGTGGGCGTCAGCCTGGCGAGAATGAGGTCGCCGTCGTCGTTGTTGACGAAGTACCGGTCCCCGTGCCGCACGAAGAACGCGGTCGCGTAGGAGGTCTGGGTCGTCATCCCGTCGCTCATCCACAGGCGTTCACCCGTGCGGGCGTCCAGGCCCCGCAACTCTCCGTGGGCGTCCACGCCATACACATGGTCGCCGGCGACGATCGGGGTCGTCGTCATCGCGTGCAACCCGTCGGTCTCATCAGGTTCCCAGCTGTTGCTGGAACCCTTCCACAGGAGCTCGGCGGTAGGCCGGTCGGCCCCGAGCCGCATCATCAAGGCCCCGTTGTAGAGCTGGGTGACCAGCAGATAGCGGTCGCTGCGCACCGGTGTCGCCACGGTGATGCCGTCGGTCGTGTCGAATGCCTGCTCCCAATACGTGCTTCCGGTGACCGGGTCGAGCGACGCCAGACCGGTCGGATGCCAGACAATGAGCTGCCTGGCCCCGCCCACTTCATAGATCACGGGTTGTCCGTAGCCTGCCTCGGCAACGACATCGAGCGCCCGCCACTGCTCCTCCCCGGTCTGCGTATCGAACGCGACGACCAACGCGTCGGGCTCGCCACCGACGATCGCAATCAGCCGGTCACCGTCCACCAGCGGCGCGCTGGTGACGCCCCACGGCGGAACCGACAGACCGTAGCGTTCGACATAGTCCGTCTCCCAGACCAGCTCGCCGGTGTCCACATCGAGGCAGAACAGTCGACCGGTGGCGCCAACCACGTAGACCCGGTCGCCATCCACCGTCGGCGTGGCGCGCGGCCCGATCGCATACGAGCCCATGAGCATCCGGTACGACGTGGACCACTCGTGCGTCCAGAGCACGGTGCCAGTGAGTTCATCGAGCACCAGCAGTCGCTCACGTCCGTCCAGGGTGCGTGACGCTGGATCAGCACGCCAGTCCAACACGAACACGCGGCCACCGGCGACGGCGGGACCGGCGTACCCCGAACCGATGGGCACCCTCCAGGTCACCGTCAGCTCGTCCGGGAGACGGTCCACGATGCCGGTCTCATGCCACACCGCCAGGCGGTCGGCGCCCCGCCACTGTGGCCAGTCGTCCGCGTGGCCGGTCACTGACCACGCCACGACTCCCGTGAGGACATACGCGGCGGTTTTCACCCGTGGGGCTACCTCTCTCAACATTCTCAACATGCTCAACATGTGTCTCCACGCACGAGACGGCGTTCCGTGACGCTGCTTCACCCCGTGCGCGTCCGCACGCCGGTACTAGCCGAGGAAGGCGCGCACCCGTTCTTTGGGTCGACCAATGATGGCCCGGTCACGTGTGACCACCAGCGGACGCTGCAACAACTGTTTGTGTCTGACGAGCACGCTGACGATCTGGTCGACGGTTTCTACGTCGCCCTCGGTAAGTGCGAGTTTCTTGAACACAGAATCCCGGCGGACGAGGTTCGTCGGCGGATCCTCCAGCTTGGCGATGATGGTCCGAAGCGTGTCCGCGTCTGGAGGCTCCGCGATGTAGTGCACCTCCTCGAAGTCCACGCCCAACTCCTGTGCAATGCGCACCGCATTGACAGAGGAGTTTCAATGTCGGTTGTGAAAAATCTGAACGTCAGCCATGGCTGTCCATCATAGGACGATTGGGCCTTGCCGTCAGCACCTGGCCGATGCCGAGCACGAAGCCAGCGCAAGCCACCGAGCTTTCTCGCCGCCACGGGGCACTTCTGCGTAGAATGCCCCTGACGGTCCCTGGGGTGCGCGACGCGGTGATGGAGGAAGTTCGGTCAGCGTCAAACACGGACGATTCAGTTTCGAGGTCGCAGAGAACTAGCATGAGTCGGTATCTGCGAGCGCTGGTGGTCACGGTGCTCTGTTGCGTCACGGTGGTGTCGGCCCAATCGGGGCGACGAAGGTGGGGCACACCGGCGGTGCCCTACGATGGCGGACTGACGTTCGTCCGCCTCCGCTGGACGTCCGGCACCTACGGGGCCCCGCCGGAGGGCATGGGCGTCAACTTCTGGATGCATGAGTATCCAGGAGCGGAAGCGAATCTGATGTCGGTGCTCGGCAACTTCACGATGGTCGATGCCGAGACCGACGGCAGTCTGATTCTTCCATTCGACGATCCGGATCTGTTCAAACACCCGATCGCCATGCTGTGGGAACCTGGGTTCTGGGTGATGACGGACGATCACGCGGAGCGGTTGCGGGCCTATCTGCTCAAAGGCGGGTTCGTCATTTTCAATGACTTCGAGGGCGGTCAGTGGGCCAACTTCGAGGCGCAACTCAAGCGGGTGCTGCCCGATGCGCAACTCATGACACTGGACGACACGCACCCGATCTTCAGTTCGTTTTTCCGCATCGACCGACTCGATGTCCCCAACCCGATGAACCACCACCTGGGGGGATTGACGCCCGAATATTTTGGCGTCTTCGAAGACAACGACCCCGATGGGCGGCTCCTGGCGGTGGTCAACTACAACACCAACCTGGCCGAGTACTGGCAA
>SXOW01000334.1 GCA_005778315.1 Acidobacteriota bacterium | reverse complement strand
CGTCGCGACACCGGCACCGCCGATATGCACGACCTCATCGTCTCGAACATCGAGAAACTCGGGTTCAAGGTCCGAGACATCCGGATCATGATCTCGAGCCACGCGCATTGGGACCACATCGAAGGACACGCGGCCATGCGGCGCGCGACCGGAGCGGAGGTGGTGGCGCTCGGCGGCGACGCCGTGGCGCTTCGATCGGGCCGGGACAACTCGGCTATCGGGGCTCGAGACTTTGAGCCGGTCCCGGTGGATCGCGTGGTCGAGGACGGTGACACGGTCACGTTGGGTGGGACGACGCTCAGGGCGCTGTGGACGGGTGGCCACACGCAAGGCGCCACGATGTGGATGACGACCGTCGAGGAGGGTGGCCGGACGTTCGACGTGGCCTTTCGCGGCGGTGAGATCCCGAACGACGGAGCCCCACTCGTCGACAATCCGAGACATCCCAGCGTCGTCGAAGACACGCAACGCACCCTGCGTCGGCTCAAGGCGCTCGACCCGCCCGATCTCTTCCTGCACAATCACGCGCGGGAGACGGCCTCCCAGTTGGACCCGGATCTCCCCGTCAACCCGAAATGTGCGAGTTGCCTCGACGCTGAGGGATGGACGGAGATGGTGGCAAGCATGGACGCACGATTTCAGTCGATGCTGACGGAAGGGAGCACGACGGTACCCAAGTGATCGCTGCCAACCCACTAACGCCGCCGTCTCCGCGACGGCGGCTGGAGACTGCTATGGAGAGACGAATTCTAGTGACCGCGTTGTGCTTGAGCATGTCGATCCCCGCCGTGGTCCGAGCCCAGGGCGTCGCACCGCCGCGTTTGGCCGACGGCAAACCAGACCTTCAGGGCGTCTGGGACTTCCGCACGCTCACGCCGCTTGAACGACCCGAGAGCCAGGCGGATCAGGCGGCACTGACGGCCGAAGAGGTCGCCGAGCTCGACGCGCAGTCGGCGGCGCGCGAGGCCGCCGCGTTCGCGCAAACTGAGGTACGAGAAGAGCCGTTGCCAGTCGGCGGCGACGTGGGCGCGTACAACAGTTACTGGGTCGACCAGGGCGCATCGGTTGTCCATGACCAACGCACGTCGCTCATCGTCGACCCGCCGACGGGGCGTCTCCCCGAGCTGCGTCCCGGCGTCGAGATGGCAACGCTCTCGTTGGGTGCGGATCTGCCAGGCACGCGCCCGGTGCGCGTGCGGGCCGCCGGCATCGGCGCCGACAGCTGGCATGACCGTGGGCTGGCCGAGCGATGTCTCCTCGGGTTCAATTCGGGCCCACCCATCGTCCCGGCCGGGTACAACCAGAACATCCAGATTTTCCAGACGTCGGACCACGTCGTCATCCTGAACGAAATGGTGCATGACGCGCGTGTGATTCCGCTCGACGGGCGCGACCCGTTGCCCGAGAGCATTCGTCAGTGGATGGGCGACTCGCGCGGCCACTGGGACGGTGACCCGCTGGGCGTCGAATCACCCAACTTCACCGACAAGACCGCCAGCTTCAATCCGTCGGTCGTCCAGGCCGCCGGCACCGGGTCCACGCTCCGCCTGACAGAACGTTTCCGCCGACTGGCCGACGACACGCTGTTGTACGAATACACGGTCAACGATCCCGACACGTTCACACGACCGTTCACGGCGGTGTTGCCGATGAAGCGCGGCGACCTGATGTTCGAATACGCCTGTCACGAAGGGAACTACGGGTTACCCAACATGTTGGCCGGGGCCCGTGTGGAAGAGGCGTCGGGGCAATAGACCGGTCATCGAAGGTCCAGCCTCAGGCCCGGCGCGCACGCCGACCGCTCAACGCCCCTGCCGCCCCTGGAGGGGCTTGCTACAGATTCCGTGATTCACACGGCGCTACTGACGGGGGACCGGCTCCAGTCGGATGACGTGACTGGGGGCGCCGCGGTGTTCGACGGCCAGGTAGATGTAGCCGTCCGGGCCCTGACGCACGTCGCGGATTCGCCCCAGGCCATGCGCCAGAGTCTCCTCCCGCTCGATGCGACCCGGACGATCGACACTGGGTGTGAGACGCGCCAACTGCTGTCCTGCCATGCCCCCGATGAAGAAGTCGCCTCGCCACTCTGGGAACTTGTCGCCGGTATAGACCAGCAGCCCCGAGGTGGCGATGGACGGCACCCAGAAATGCACGGGTGATTCCAGACCTTCGCCGTGCGTGCCGTCGTGAATGGCGATGCCACTGCCGTAGTTCACACCGTACCCGATGACCGGCCATCCGTAGTTGGCGCCCGGTTGAATCAGGTTGAGCTCATCGCCCCCTTGCGGGCCGTGCTCATTCGCCCAGAGGTCCCCCGTATCCGGATGAACGATCAAGCCCTGGGGGTTGCGGTGCCCGTAACTCCAGATCTCGGGGCGGGCGTCCGGCCGGCCCACGAAGGGGTTGTCGGCCGGTACCGACCCGTCGTCGTGTAAGCGAATGGTGACACCGTGGTGGTTCGAGAGATCCTGGGCTGGGTGTGCGGCCAGGTCGCCCGCCGGCGGCGCCATGCGCTCGCCGACCGTGGCGAACAGATACCCATCGGGGTGCCAGGCGAGACGACCGCCGTAGTGGCCACCGCCCCGCGTTTGGGCTTCGAACACGTCTTCGATGTCGGTCAAGCGATCGTTCTCGAACCGCCCGCGGATGATGGCGGTGGTCGAGTTGTCATCGATCGGCCGCGCGTAGCTCAGATACAACAACCGGTTGGTCGCAAAGTCAGGGTGGGGGAGCACCTCGAACAGGCCGCCTTGACCTTCGTCGTGAACCGCGGGCACACCCGGAACGGGGTCAGGGAGCAGCACCCCATCGCGGATGATGCGCAGCCGTCCGGGTCGCTCCGTGACGAGCATCTCTCCGCTCGGGAGCCATGCGATGGACCAGGGATCCTGCAACCCGGTCGCCACCGTGACCGCTCGCACGTCGTAGTACGCCGACCGCAGCAGATCCTGGGCGGTGACTGACGCTCCAGCGAGCAGGGTTCCAGAAAGGGCACAGGCGATCGTGGTTCGCAGGCTCATGGTCTCCTCAAGTGACACGGCTTCCAACTATGCAATACGACGTCCCAGTCGTATCCGATGTTTCAGTATCACATAGATCGGCGGCATGCCCGGAGGCCAGGACTTACCGTGCCAGGGGACTGGCTGGGGACGGACCGACCGCGTTGCGCTGACCTGCACGAGAGGCCGGCCAGACGCACAGCGCGGTCGGAATCGCCCTGCGGGTGCGTCGCAGCCAGCTCGCGGCGCGATCGAAACGCCGTTGGTCCCGCTGAGTCCAGTGGAATCGGTAGGCCTGTCGGAGCGCCGGTGGCAGCAAGCCGATGGTGATCAGCCGACCCAGGGCCATCACCGGGCTCGCGACGACCCGGGTCGGCGGCCACAAGAGCTGACGGGCCAGTCCTCGGGCCGTGTCCGTCACCTGCACCGTCTTGTCCGCGTACCCGCGCTCCAGATACTCCGTCACATCGGCGACCGAGGTCGGGAGGAAGTGCGGCGGAATGCCGAGGAGGGGCGCGATGGTGGCGGCCTCGGCACAGTAGGCATCGGCGTCGGTCGCCGTCAATGGGGCGACCAGCAGACGGTAGGTGAGGAGCTGCGTTTCGATCAGGGTGACGTGCACCCAGCGGAGCAGGTCCGGATCGGCGGCCGAATACGGGGTGCCGGCCGCGAAGCGCTCGGTGGCCTCCGCCAGCCGACCGTGGACACGACGGTGAATCGCGTTGATGCGGTCGGCCGTCAGGCGCACGG
The DNA here is from genome assembly GCA_005778315.1 of Acidobacteriota bacterium. GTDB lineage: Bacteria > Acidobacteriota > Vicinamibacteria > Vicinamibacterales > UBA8438 > UBA8438. The sequence continues at coordinate 7,850 of SXOW01000334.1, read as the reverse complement.
CGTCAGGAGGCCCGAATGTCAGACTCAGCATCGAGCTGATGGTCCGATGCGTGCGCCGCACGTACTGCAGGGAGCTCCCACCGAACGACGCATGGTCGGCGATACCGGCGGCCACCAGCGGATGCGCCAGCTGGAGCAGAATGGCTCGCCCCCATCCCAACACGACCACGATCTCGCCGTTGACCTGGCGGGCGAGTCGAGACGCGTGCAGGTCAGGCATAGCGGTGGCGTTCAGCCGGGGCCAAAGGCGGGGCTGACGTTGACGTCGAACGCGGCGGTCTCGACGACACCGGCGACCTGGACCTGGACGAAGATCCGGTAGGGACCGGGTGACGGAAACAGGAACGGAAAGCTGACGCCGCCGGCGGCGCCGTGCCTGTGCAATCCAGGTTTCGCCAGGCCCTCCGCGGTCTCGAACCGACGCTGCGCGGCCATGCTGATGCTCCCGGTCGGATGCAGGTGCATGAAGACCGAGCCGTCGTCACGGGTTACGGCGGCGTGGCTGACCATGCCCATGTACGGCTCCAGCACCGAGGCGCGACCGTCCGTCTCGGTCACCGCGAAGCGCAGCGTGGTCTCCTGATCGGCGACCAGCGCTTCGGGGCGATGCCACCGCATCGCTCGACCGCTGGGTAACCCGTAGGCCGTGTCGTCGTAGGCCCCGTGCGGATGAAGCTCGGCCCAGGAGTCGTCGGGATCCCGGGCCTCCTGCGGGCTGAGGCTCGGCCGTTCCCTGACCTCCACCTCATCAACCAGTGTCTGCGCGAAGCCCGACTCGAACACGATGTCGCCGTACACCCGGTAAGTGCCTGCTGGCAGGGGAGGGAACGGCACGTCGAATGAGCGACCGTCGGCATCCGGCGTCGAATGCACGTGGGCGAACGCCGCCAGGTCGTCGTCCTTGACGAGAAACATGTGCATCAACTTGCCGTGGTCGGGCACGAGCGGCGACCAGTCGCGACCCTGCCAGGCCGGGTCGTCGATGGTGAGCCGCAGCGCGGCACCGTCCTCGGTATCGGTGAGCGTGGTCGAGGTCTGCAGCGGGCGATACATCCGATCCCGATAGGCGGCGTCGACCACATCCCACCAGGTCCAGCCCCCCCAGAGCGTCACCGCCAGCACCAAGGTGGTCAGGCCCATCACCACCCGCGCCCGGACCCGTCGACGTCGATCCGGAGCGTCCCCCGGCGGCAGTACGCTCTCGCGAGTGGCGGCCCCGAAGATGGTGATGACGCCGACGAACAGAATCACCCCGGCCCCCAACAGGCCTGCGGCCATCGCCGAAGGCATCGGGAGTCGGCGCTCGGCCACCGCCAGTACCGGCACGAACGCGGTCCCCTCGCCGGCGGCGCCGGCGACGCGGACGTGGACGCTGTAGGAGCCGGGCGTCATCAACCACAGTTCCGCGTCATAGAGCGCGGCGTCACCATCGACCGGACGGGCGCGATCGGCCGGTGGCGCTCCCTCCAGGCCCACATCGGCCCGAAGCGGCCGCACCGTCACCGCCTCAACGCCGGTTCCGCTGGTGATCCGGACGGCGATTTGAGCGAGCCCCGGAATCACGCCGGGGGTGCGCACGATGACACGGACCCCGTAGGGACCGGCAGCTCCCTCAAAATACGCGTTGGAGGTGCCGACGTGCGCCGAGGCGGCCACCCCGGCACACACCAGCACGAGCATGCGCGCGACCGCCCGCATCGAGCGCGACCGGCGAGGCGTGCTCCGGCTCAGCACGTCTATCTCCGGACCCGTCGCATCCAGTTGCCCCAGACCAGCCCACCAAGCGAACTGCCCGCGGTGATGGCGGCCGCCAGTCCCAGTCCACCCCATGTCGCTGGCGCGGTTCGGAACTCGTACTGCCAGGCACCGGGCCTGGAGTTGTAGTCCCACTGGTCTGCCGCGAAGAAGACGTTACGGGCGGCGGGCGACAACAGGAATTCGGCGAAGTACCACTGGACGATCCCGAACAGGACCAACCCTGCCAGCCCGGCCCCAACGGCCGTCGCCGACTGGCGGACCCATCGAGCGTCAGCCGGCAGCCGCCGGATCACCAGGTCGATCACCAGACCAGCCACCACCAGCAACAGCGGAAACGGGGGAGGCACCATGCGATCGACCTGTCGGAGGATCGGCGCGAGCATCGGTTGGGCCGGGAAGAGCTGCAGGATCCAGATCATGATCATGGTGACGCCCATGTACACGCCCGCGGCAGTCGTTGCGCCCCACGGCCCCCGGGCGGCGCGAGCCAGGCCGACCAGCACGATCGGGAACATGACCCCCGACACGATAAAGAAGGTGTTGCCATGCTGGGCGTTGGCGAACGCGATCTCCTGGGTGACCAGCGTCGCCAGCATCACGATGAACACGCCGCCGGCGTACACGAACGGCAGCTCGCTTCCGCGGTCGCCGCGGCGGGCGTTATTCTGCTGGGCCAGCGCCATCAGCATTGCGCCGATCTGGATGGACAGGATGCCGGCCGCCAACACCGCGTGCGGAGGGCTCAGGATCTTGACATCCAGCCCGTAGGCGTTGTGCCACCAGTCGTCCAGCGGCCCCGATGTAATCATCGCGAGCGAGCCCCAGATACAGACCCAGGCGCCCAAGGGCCCGCGAAACCCCCAAAAGCTGACGCCGGCGGCTCTGTCGCGGACCGACCCGCCGAACGTGGTCTGCAAGACGAGCCATCCGCACGACAGTCCGGCCACCGCCCCACCCAGATAGATGGCCAGATGCGCCGGTGTCCAGAACGTGTCCCGACCAATGGTGCGATGCCAAGAGATGTCCCAGATGATCCCCACCATGACGCTGGTGGACGCGAAGGCGACCGCCCAGAGAAACCACGGAACCGCGACCGGCGCGGCGGCCGTGCGCTCGCTGGATGGCAGATCGACGGACGTCGCTGGGGCGATGGTGGTCACGGGCGATCCTCGCTCCTGATGATACAGGCAGACGGCGCGGACCGGCCGGGGACCCGCAGAATCTGCTATCGTCCGGAGCAGCTGCCGTGTCGAACGGGTGGCATTGAAAACCGTGGCATTGAACTGGACGTCCACGTCCGTGTGGTCGCTAGAAAGAGACAGCGTGAGTATCAAAGAGGAACTGAAGCACGAGTTGCAGGATGCCATGCGGACCCATGATCGGAACCGCGCCGACGTGGTCCGCCAGATCGTCACCGACGTGGCGCGCGCGCTGAAGGCGCCCGGATTCACTGGCGAGGAGGACGACGCGCTCTATCGCACCGTGATCGGTAGCTACGCCAAGAAGATGAGCAAGGCGCTGCCGGAGTACGAGCGCGTGGGCCGGGGCGATTCGGAGGCGGCCGACAAGCTGCGATACGAGGTGGACTACCTCGGACGCTGGCTCCCCAAGACGCGCTCGGAGGACGAGTTGGCCGCGCTGGTCGACGCCGCCATTCAGGCAACCGGCGCCGCCGACATGAAGGCGATGGGCCAGGTCATGGGCTACTTGAGGAAGGCCCACTCCGACATCGATGGCGCGACGGCGAGTCGTCTGGTGAAGGCCCGGCTCGGGTAGCGCCGGGCATGCGACCTCGAATCGCTCTGGTGTTGTCCGCCGGCGGCCTGCGCGGCGCCGCTCATCTGGGTGTGCTGCGCCGGCTCGCCGCGGCTGACGTGCCGATCGACATCATCGTCGGTGTCAGCGCCGGCGCCATCGTGGCCGGGTACTACGCCGGCGTTGGATTGACCATCGACGAACTGCTGGCCGACGCGGATGTCTTCAAAGGGCGCCATCTCGTGGCGCACAGCGTCTCGCTCCGGCTGCCCCCCTGGCTCCAACCCGTGGGGCGGATGTTCGCCGGCATCATCCCGCGTCGACTGCGCCAGCTCGAGGACAGCCGGTTCGATACCCTGCACCACGGCGTGTCGGCGATCGGCATCGTCTGTCACGACATCACGCACGACTGTCCGCGCTACTTCGCCACCGGGTCGGAGCACGGTGTGGGGCTGTATCCCGCTATCGCGACCAGTGCGTCCATCCCCAATATGTTTCCCGTCCATCCCCTGAACATCGACGGCACGCTGTGTCAGTGCACGGACGGCGGCGTGAGCGACGCGTTGCCCATTGGATTCGCGAGGGAGCAGGTCCTGGGGGCGACCCATGTGATCGCCTCAGACTGCCGCAGCCGCGGGGCTTCCCCGGAATCCGCCGACGATCTCGTCTATCTCCGGCCGCGGCTCGAGGACACGACCGCGCTCCGCGCGCCGCGCGAGTCTTTGTCGAAAGCGGTTGCGGCGGGAGAGGCCGCGGTGACGGCTGCGGCGCTGGAACGGATCGCGAGCTGGCGTGTCTCGCGGTGACACGGGCAGCCATGTCGGGTACCACGCGTCGCGCATCGTGACCCGCGTGGCGCCGGGCGTCGTGGCCGGTTCCATCCGGACGCGCCAGCCCCCTCAAGGTTAGTCCGGCAGGGCATAGGCGTCTAGCGCCACCAGGCTCTCGGCAAACAGGTTGTCGCCCAGTCGGTGACCGCCATACCAAGCATCGCTCGGCGTGCCGAGTGGCAGATACACGTAGCCGAGCTCTTCGTCGCAGCTCATCCAGGACCAGACATTCGTGTCGAGCCCCGAGTACTTGGTGCTGGCGTGATCGGCCGCAAAGGCTCGCCACTCGCCGAGGGGGGGTTGCGCATGCGCGGCCGGACCGGTCAGCGTGCACGCCGGCAACGTGGTCACGCCAAGCAGCGGACAGCTCGGTGCGGTGCGATCCATGTCGTCCTCCCAGGCCTACATTACCCCACCGTCACGGGGCTCGAAGCCGAGTCCCGCGTGCGCCGGCCGATGTGCCACTCGAAACAGTCGTCGCCGCGGTCCAACCGCTTGGTGACCTCAAGGGATAGGAAGCGGTCGTGGACCGCGAGGGCTCCCTCCCACAAACCGTTGAGCGCCTCGAAGATACTCGGCGAGAGCGGGCCGGCATCGCGCATGAGTCGCCACGTCCGCTGGCACACGACCACGTCGTGGCCTGCGACCTCGACACGCATGTCGTCGTCTTGTCCAGCGCCCAGGCCGACCATGTACGCCCCGAAACCCGCCGCGCCTGATTCGTTGATATTCAGGAGCGCCGCCGTCTCGGCGTAGTACTGCATGCCAATCAGCCGTGCTGTTGCGCGCCCGAGGTTCGCCGCCGCCTCCGGCCCAAAGAGCGTGACCATCTCTGGCAGAAGGTTCCGGACATACTGCATCGTGTAGTTCCGAAGCGCTCGGTGTCGGCGCTCCTGGGGCCAGTCGGTCACGTCCAGAACCGGCATCCCGGCGAGGTCGAATTCGGGCGACTCTTCCTCCGGTGCCAGACGCAGCCGCTCGTCCGGCGCCAAATCATGGTCATACTCGTAGAAGTAGCCTTCCAGGCCAGGCTGACCATCGGTCGTCTGCATCGTGCACACAAAACCCAGGCGCGGGTTCCCCAAGGTCACACCGTTGTGCGCGTGCCACCCCCGCAGCATCGCTTGTGAGACCTGGGTCGGGATCCCGCAAATCGCAGTGCCATCCCAGATCCATCGTGGTGGCGGATAGCGGACCCACGCTTTGCGGTCGCTCTCGTATCCGTATTGCACCCCCACGTTCCCCAGGTAGTTGGACAGGTAGTGGTATTGCGCACACGCCACGGCGTCCGGAAGGCCCTCGAGTCCCAGTTTCTTCAACCCCGGCAACAACGTCGCTTGCTGCTGCCGACGAAACAGCCGAAACACGAGCTCAGTCGCATCGGCGGCGCCGCGCCACACGACCGTGCGAAGGATCAGCCCCGTGAGGTAGCGGTGATAGAGGTTCTCCGCGGCCTTGTAGCCCCGAACCGTGTGGCTTTCCATGGCATTCTCCGGTGTGGCCGCTCACCAGCGAAAGGCTCCGGTGAGCAGGGCCGTCAGGCTCATCAGGATCGTAATGCCGAAGGCCAGAGGAATCGTCTTGCGCTGGTGGTCTCCCAGATCGACCCCGCTCAAGCCGGTGAGCAGAAACGTGGACGGTGTGAGCGGGCTCACGGGAAAACCGGTGGTCATCTGGCCCAGCAGCGCGGCCCGTGCCACCTCCACCCCGGGAACGCCGGCGGCGTCCGAGGCCCCAGCGAGCACCGGCAGGACCCCAAAGTAGAAGGAGTCAGGGTCGAACGCGAGGCTGAGGGGCATGGCGAGGACGGCCATCGGCACGGCGAGATGACTTGTGAGGCCAGCCGGCAACGTGGCGACGAGGCTCTGCCCCATCGCCCCGAGCATCCCCGATTCGCGCAGTACGCCGGCGAAGACACCGGCCGCCAGAATGAGCGCGACCATCTGCATCGCCTGGCTGCCGTGCCGCGTCAACTGCTCGCGCTGCGCGGTCGCCTGGGGATGGTTGACCAGTAACGCCACGGCGTACCCGGTCATGAAGACGACGGGCAGCGGTAGCAACTCGAACGCCAACGCCCCGAGCGTGGCGACCGTCAGGCCGGCATTGAACAGCAGCCTGGGCCTGGATCGGCCGTCGGCCACCGCGGTGTCGGTGCCCGGCGATGGCTCCGCGTCTTGCGCGAAGACGGCCACACGGCGGCGTTCGCGCCCACCAAGCCAGACCGCGACCCCCAGCACGCCGAGCAACCCGGCGCCGACTGACGGTAGGAGGGGGCCGAACAGCGTCAGGACCTCGACCTGCAGCGAGGTGGCTGCTCGGAGGGTCGGACCAGCCCACGGCAAGATGTTCATCGTGCCGGCCGCCAAGGCCACCGTCGTGGCCAGCACCCCGCGGTCGATCCGCAGCCGATCGTAGACCGGCAGGAGGGCCGGAATCGTGATGAGAAAAGTCGACGCCCCAGCCCCGTCCAGATGCGTCACCATGGCGACCACCGCCGTCCCGACCACCACGCGACGGGGATCACGACCGCTCACCCGCAGGATGCCCTCGATCAAGGGCCTGAACAGCCCCGCGTCATTCATGAGCCCAAAGTAAAGCACCGCGAAGCCAAGCATCGCGGCGGTGCCGGCGACGCCCTGGATGCCGACCAATGCGTGCGCGCCGACATCGGCCCCCAAGCCGGCCAGCACACCCGCGACCAGCGGCACGAGAACCAGCGCGATCAGGGCGGACGTCGCCCTGGACAGGACCAGGAGCAGCAGCGTAGCGATGGCGACGACACCGAAGAAGGTCAACATTCTCGCGCGCAACCTTGAGCGCAACGATACCCTCGATGCGTCGGCGACGGTCGCGCGAACATAAGGGCCAGCGGCATGCTAGCATCCTGTGGCATCCAGGTGGTCGCGTCGTGCCGCGTGGCACGGGCATTGCACTCAGGTGTTTGGGAGCAAATCACATGTACCGACAGAAACTGCGACATATCGGCTTCCTCCTCTGCGGCATGCTGGCGGTGGCTGGTTCGGCCGGAGCACAGGTCATCTCGATGAGTTTCGAAGAGATGGTGGCGGCAGCCGACACGATCGTCGTCGCAGAAGCGATCGACTCGCGAGCCGAGTGGGTGACGACCGCGGGGCACCGTAACATCGTGACCCGCGTGACATTCCGGGTCACCGAGACCTTCAAGGGTATCGGCCGGATTCTTGTGCCGTTGGAGTTTCTCGGCGGTACGGTGGGCAACGAGCAACAGCACGTCTCTGGCGTACCGACCTTCCAGATCGGTGATCGGGCTGTCCTTTTTGTGTCTGGCACCCGATCGATCAGCCCGGTGGTCGGCCACAACCAGGGACGGTTCCCGATCAACGTGGCGCCCGACGGCACCGAGTATGTCACGCTGCCAAACAGACGCGCGTTCTCCGCCGTGAGTCAGATCGCAGCCCCGGTCACCGTCAGCCCCGAGGCCATACCGACGATGACGCTCGCCGCCTTCCGAGATGAGATCGGCCGGCT
>SXOW01000036.1 GCA_005778315.1 Acidobacteriota bacterium | reverse complement strand
GGATCCATTTCTGGGGTTGGGCAGCACCGCGGTCGCTTGCGCGGAACTGGGCGTCAGCTTCATCGGGGTCGAAATAGATCAGACCTACCTCGATGAAGCGATCGAGCGCGTGCGTGGGGTGGTGGCCAGCGCCGAGCCGAAGCACTAGCCGAACGACGCCGTCTGTTACTGTTCCGCGACCCGTGGCATGGAATACTGGCTGCGATATCTGAGGCAGTCGCCACACGAATTCAGGTCATCCCGACCGGCGACCTCGATTCGTACGGTGCGATTGCGAACCGTCGGATCCGGGTTGGTCGTATAGAACCCGACGATGTAGTAGTCACTGGTCGCCGCATCGATCTGCCGAAACGCGCGGGGAAAGTCGTTCCGGTTGACCACGGCGATGCCCCCCGTCAACTCCGCGAGCATGCGCAGACTGTTCTGCGTCTGAAACGCCCAGGCGTTCCACTCTTCGATCGGCACCCGCTCATCAATGTTCGGTCCGGCCATCAGACCGCGGGGATCGATCGTATAGAACGAGGTATTGGCCCGGTTGGCTACCCGCGCCAGCTCTCCCAACTCGAACGCGAGATCGGTATTCGCGAACTGTTGTCCCTGTCGGTACGCCCGCTCAAACGGGTCGAACCTCGCATCCGGTATCCCCGAGAATTGGGCGTCGAAGTCTTCCTGACTGAGGCCGCCAAGCCCCACCCGATCCGCCGCGTTCCTTCTCTGTTCCTGCATGCCGCCCGTGACGGCCCTGGTTTCCGGGAACGGGTTGAAGTCGTATCCGTTACTGAGATACAGAAAAACCTTCCGCCTGTCGGTGACCTGCTCGAGATTGCGCAGCACTTCGCGCGCAGTCTTGAACGCGACATGCGACCGGTACAGCACCTCGGCTGGCCCGCGAGACGTCTCTTGCTGTATCAGGTAGTCCCGAATGGAGAGCCCGTCACCGGTGATGCGTTCGATCGCGTCCCTCAGGACCTGATGGTCGTAGGTCATGTCGATAGAGAGCGACGAGGGTCCGGTGGAGATGATCCCGAACAGATCTCCTTCGTGGATCAGATTGTCGGCAATCTGGATCGCGACCTGCCGCACCTTGGGGGTCAGCGAGGTGACCAGGTGGAGGTCGTCGACAAAGAGGATAAAAATTCGTCCCGGCGTGTCGTTTCTGGGACGCGCCGTGGGCAGAATGATTCCTGCTCTCGCCGGCGGGGGGGGTTCCAAATGGTTGAACACTCTGCCGCCGTGGACCAGCACCAGTGACGCAATTTCTTGCGGCACGCCGTCTTCATAGATCTTGAAGTCGTCGCGGTCCAGATCTGGAAGAAATATCCCATCCTCGTCCCGCACGATCACGTCGGTGCTGACCAACGTGACGCCCGCGCGAAACGTCGCGTCAGAGCCCTGAATCTGCCCCACCGTCGTCGAGGTAGGCTCTGGCGGTAGCGGCCGTTCCTGCTGCTGGGCCATGATGGCGGTCGACGACCCCGCGACTACCAGACAGAGACCGACCAATCGACGGAAACCAACGACCACACACTGTTCTGCCCGCATCTTTCGCATTATAGCAAAGCTCCTGGGCGCCCTGGCATCACCGATAGGACGCCTGAGGGGCGCGGTTGGTTTGCCTGCGTGGTGCCGGACCCAGAGAGGAGGGTGTGCCGGACCTATGTCGCGTCGCCATCCGACGCGCCATCCGCCGATGGCGGAGCGGGTGGCGCTGATTCGGCTGTCTCGGCCGCGCCGACCTCCCCGCTCTTAGTGGCGCCGTCCGGGACACGTCCCGGACGCCGAGCTCCGCCCCTCCGCGACCGGCGCCGCCGGCCGAGGATCTTGCGGAGCGCCGCCGTGGTGGCATAGAGCGACGCGATGCGCTCCCGAGCCTCGTCGACGGTGCGCCATCCGTCCGGGTCCAGGTCGGCGGCCTGCGCCCGCAGCTCCTCGAGCCGCGCTGGATCCCGAAAACGGTCGCCGATGCGGGTCTGAATCTCCGCGTGGCGAGCACGCAGCCGGGCGAGCCCTTCCTCATCAGTCACCGCCAGCGCAATGTGACGAAGCGGTTCTGCTGTTCCTGACTCAACCGGTGACACCGCGGCGGACTCAACCAGCACACTGTCACCTGCCCCCTCGACGCCGGGCTCTCGAGGTAGAGGTGTTTCGACTCCGGGCGGGATGGACGCTGCGGAGACTGCAAGCGCGGCGCCGCCTGGTCCAGCGCGGCCCGAACGCGCCGACGGCGTCGGCTGGCGCGCTTCCGTACTCTGACGCTGCCGATTCCGACGCTCTTCCCGCTCCTCCCGTCCCGGGTCCGGGGGGGGCGGTGGCTTGACGGTCAGAATCTTGTCCCAGTCAAAACGGAGACTGGGGTTGCTGTTTTCGATGTCGCGGATCACGTCCGGCGCCAGCGCCGCTCGCCCGACCTTGACGTCGGGCGGGCTGCGAAACCAGTAGAGCACCCGCAACTCGGGTGGACCACTGCTTCGCCGGAACGTATGACAGAGGTAGGTGCTCTCGTATCCGCGCGCGTCGCGAGAAAATCGCAGAAAAGGCATTCGAACGTTGCGTGGGACCTGCGCGGTCAACGGCGCGAGCGGGGCTTCGCGGTCTTCACCTTCGGGGCCGACTTGGCCCTCGGGGCGGCCTTCGCGCCTGCGCCGGGTCTTGCGGTCACCCCTTCCAATGTCGCGGCGCGTTTCGCTGTCGTGCTCGACGTCGTGGCGGCTGGTTTCCGCGCGGCAGTCGCCGTGCTCCGCGGCGACGCGGCAGCTGGCGAGTTCTTGGCCGCGCGCCTGTCCGAGAGCGTCGCTCTCGCCGAGCGGTAGGTCATCGTGAACCGGATTTTTTCGCCCACGGCGTGATAGCCCCAGATCTCGGACACCGTGACAGCCGAGTCGCTGCACAATCGCCGGGCCACTTCGGCCGATCCAGCCGGGACATACAGATAGAACGCCCCGCGAACCCGGCCGTACCGCGCCCACTCGGCCATCGCCTCGAGGTGATTCACAGATTCCGCGGTCTCGACCTCAATCACACCGTGCAGGCGCCGCCCCCCCTCAACCGTGGTCAGAACCAGGTCAGGGTACACGGTATTGTTGCCAGAGCGGACACCGCTCGCCTCGGGTTCGTCGCCGATGTTCACACCCACCGCGTATTTTTTCCGAAACTTCGCCGCAAGCAGACGAATGACCCGATTATGCTCGAATTGCTCTCGAATCGGCCGCACCAGAATCGGGCTCACGCGGTCT
>SXOW01000333.1 GCA_005778315.1 Acidobacteriota bacterium | reverse complement strand
GCCATCCGGTCTGGCCTCGCACAACCCGAGATCCTCCACACCATCGCGACACGAGAACCGGTCGACCTCACGATCCTGGAGTGTCTGGCCCCCAGCCTGACCTTGGCGGGCTACACCGTGCTTCTCGACGCGCTGGCGAGATCCGAAGTACGAACGACGCGACGCAGGCTCCTCGATCTCCTGACCGACGCGAAGGTGGACATCACCGAGCCCGTTGTGGCGCGCCTGGAAAATACACCGTGGTATGTGCAGCGCAACATGCTGGTGCTGCTCCATCGCCGCCGAGCGCTGCCCGACAACCTCTCGTTGACGCCGTGGCTGTCCCATCTCGACGCGCGGGTGCGAACGGAAGCGATCCGCCTGCAGTTGCAGCTGCCCGGTGAGCGAGACCCGGCCGTGGTCGCGGCCATCGCCGACGAGGATCCCCGTATCGCCGAGCTCGGCCTCAGGGAAGCGATGAAGCAGTGTCCGGCGGCCGCCGTGCCACGCGTCGCCGAGCTCGCGCTCGAATCCAAAGCCGGCGACGGCGTGCGGTGCCTGGCCGCGGCCGCCCTTGGGCAGGTCCACCACCCCTCCGCCCTGGGCGTGCTGTTGAAGCTGGCCGACGGAGGGCGCTCGTTTTGGGGGCGCCGGAAATTGGCGCCGCAGACCCCGGTTCTGCTCGCATCGATCAAAGCGCTGGCCCAACACCGGGCCGCAGATCCACTGGCCGTCTCGATTCTGGCTGCCGCTTCGCGTTCCTCAAACCCGGAGTTGCGCGAAGCCGCCCGAGGAGCAGGTTCATGAGCGATCCGGCTGTATTTCTCAACGCGTTCGCGCATGTCCTCGCGGTGATGACTCTCTATCCCGACGCGCATCCGATGCGTGAACGAGCACTCGACGCCGCCTATACCGAACTCGGCGGGTTGACCGGCCTGGCGGAACGCCCCTCGTTCACCTTCCTCGAAGACGAGGTCATCTACGGGCGGGAGCTCCTCAGCGACCTGAAGTCGTGGGACTTTGGCCGGCGTCTCATCGCCGCCGGAATCCAGCGTCTGGAATTCGAACGCAACGTGAGCCGGGACGAGTTTGAGGGCCTGTTGGACGAAATACTGGCGCGTCTGACGCTGCAGTCCGTCTCGACCAGTGACGCACGCCAGATGCGGTCGATCGGAGCGCGATTCGGCGCCGTCGGCCTCCAAGAAATCGACGACCGGGAGACCGTGTCCGAGTCCGACGTGACCACGCTCGATCTGTCGCTTGGTGATGAAGCCGATGCGTTTCGGTGGATGCAGGAAGAGGTCCAGCACAACGACCGCGTGCGGCTGACCGAGGCGGTGGCGGTGGTCCGGTCCCTCTCGGTCGCGATGCATGGCGACAGTCGATTCGTGTTGCCACTGCTCAAGCTCAAGGAGTTTGACCAGTACACGACGACGCACTCGCTCAACGTGTCGGTCTTGTCCCTGGGCTTGGCCGAGGCGCTGGGTTACTCGCCTGATGATGTACGCGAGATCGGCGTGGCTGCGCTCCTGCACGACGTCGGCAAGACCCGTATCCCGCACCGTATCCTGACCAAACCCGGCCGACTGACGGCGCAGGAGCGCGCGGTCATGCAAGCGCATCCCGTGGACGGCGCGCGGATCATCCTGGAGAGCGAGGATGAACTGAACCTGGCCGCCACCGTGGCCTACGAGCACCACGTCATGCTCGACGGAGGCGGCTACCCGGCGATGCACTACAGCCGCAAGTGCGCCCTGGCGAGCCGGCTTGTCCACGTGTGCGACGTCTACGACGCCCTCAGTACCAACCGGCCATACCGCGACGCGTGGCCGACACACAAGACAACGGCCTACCTGGAAGAGCGCGCAGGAACGGAATTCGACCCTGACATGGTAGCGGCGTTTCTGCGGATGCTTCGCGATGGCGAGGCTCGCGTGAAGGTGCTCACCGAGGACCGTGCAAGCAACGCGCAACCGGCCAACACTCCCACACCACCGACTCCGGTGTAACACCCGAGCGTCCGCCGGCGAACGACCACGGCGCCCGCCGCGTCCCCATCGCGAGGCCTTCGGCCTTCACCCGCTCGAGCACCGCGTCGATCTCCCGCGTGCAGATGGCCACGACCGGATGGCACCTGTGGCCTCGACGTCGATGTCGTCTCTGAGACTGCGATCGATCACGAACGTGCCGAACGGGATCAGAGAGGCCACCACGATCTTCGCGGCCCAGCCCATCAACCGTCGCCGGCGCATGAGTCCAGCCAGGACGAGCAGACCGAGCCAGACGAAGAGCGCCCCGTGGGCGGAACCGACCACCCGGACCGCCAGGGGCATGTCGCCGAGGTATTTGAGCGGCATGGCGATGAACAGCAGCACCAGATACGAGACGCCTTCGAGCACCGCGATGGACCGGATATGGGTCGCGGGAGTGCCGAAGAACCGCCCCCAGAACATCCACGTAGGACCACCCGCTGGCACGCCACTGTTCTCCACGACGAGTAGTGTACACGGCCGCCCGCGCAGGGCGGTGTGCGCAGGCGTCCGGGCCGTTGCGGTAGTGGCGTGATATGGTCAGCATACACTCACTTCGTGGCACCGTGACGTGGGCGCGGGTCGAGCGAATCGTGACCCAAACGGCTGACCAGGGATACCCACTACGCAAAATGATTCACGCCGTCGTGCATAGCGACCTCTTTAGGAGCAACTAGGTCACCCTTCGCCGACCGGGAAGCGGCCGACGCGATCGTCGACGCGGGCGGTAGCCATGGACACCCGGTTCAATCCATGATCTATCGGCTCGGCGGGAGCGACCTGTTCACGCACGATCCGCCCGCAACTCGCACCCTGTCCGCCAGCCATCAGCATGAGTGCATGTCCCAGGCCCACCGCGCGCCTCCTCCTGGTGGTGAGCCTGGCTGCGGCACCCGCGCTGGCTGGACAGCCCCCGGGGTCTGCCGCGCCGGGGGCGGACCCGGCAACGGGCCCACCAACCGTCCGACCGACCCGCGCTGACCAACCGCCAGCGATAGACGGCAGACTGGACGACGCGGTGTGGCGGTCGGCGGCCGTGATCGAACACTTCGTTCAGCAGGCGCCGCTTGACGGGGCCCCCGCGACGGAGCAGACCCGCGTGCGGCTCGCCTTCGACGGCCAATCCCTCTATTTGGGGTTTGAGGTGCGCTACACCGACCCCGGCATACTCCGAGCCAACCGGGTCGACCGCGACCAGGCGGACCAGGACGACCTGGTCACGGTGTATCTTGACCCCTTTCTCGACCAGCAGCGCGCATACGTCTTCGACGTCAACGCCTACGGGGTGCAGGGCGACGGCATCGTCGTCACCAACACGGGCGGAGGCACGCGGGGACGGGGACGCACCACCGGCGGCGGACGCGAACGGGAGGGTGGTATCCCCGGAACGGATCGGTCCTGGGACGCCCTCTTTTCCACCGCAGGACAGCTCACGGGGGACGGCTACACGGCCGAGATGGCCATCCCCTTCAAGAGCCTGCGCTATCCGCGCCCGGTGGCCGGAGCGTCGCACCGCTGGGGGTTCCAGATCGTCCGGTCCATTGGTGGCAAGAACGACGAACGCGACGTCTGGGCCCCGATGTCTCGAGACGTCACCGGGTTCCTGTCCCAGATGGGCATCCTCGACGGGATGACAGACGTCTCCACCAGCCGGAACCTGGAGATCCTCCCGACCGTCACCGCGATCCGGTTCGAGCCCCGGGACGACGCGACCGGAGCCACCTCGGCCGACTTCACACCAGAGGCCGGACTGAACGTCAAATACGGGGTGAGCTCGAATCTCACGGCCGACTTCACGTTCAATCCCGACTTCTCGCAAATCGAAACAGATGTCCCGCAGGTCGCGCTCAATCAACGGTTCCCGTTGTTCTTCCCCGAGCTTCGCCCGTTCTTCCTGGAAGGACAGGAAATCTTCAACGTGTTCGCCCCGATGAACTGGCTGAACACGCGGACCATCGTAGATCCGCGCTATGGGGCCAAGCTCACCGGCAAGCTAGGACGGACATCGGTTGGCCTCCTCGTGGCCAACGATGCGGCGCCTGGACACAATCGTGAGGCCACCGATCCGGCCGCGGGCAAGACCGCGCAGGTGTTCGTGGGCCGTGCCCGGTACGACATCTACCCCGAGTCCTACCTCGGCACGTTGGTAACAGACCGCCAATTCCTCGACGGCTACAGTCGAGCCGCTGGCATCGACGGACAGTTTCGTCTGGGCCGCACGGCGCAGTTGAACTTCATCACGTTCCAGACCCTGAACCGGGACCAGGACGGAGTCGAAACCAGCGGGCCGACTTGGGGCGTCTTTCTGCAACAGAACGGTCGCCACCTCCGTTATTCCATGTTCAATGGCAGCGACGACCCCGGTTTGCGGTCTGACTTGGGCTTTATTCGCCGCGTCGACACCCGCACCCACACCGACACCGTCGCCTACCGCTGGTGGCCCGAAGGGTGGCTCATTAACTGGGGACCACGGTTCACCTACCAGCGGATCTGGAATCATGGCTGGGTCGTGCAGGACGAGCGATTCGACACCGGTCTCAATTTCACCTTCGCCCGCAACCTCACGGCAGCCGTCGTCGCCGAGCGGGCGCTGGAACGGTTCGCTGAGGTGGACTTCTGGAAATGGACCTACGGCATCAGAGCCGGTGTCAACGCGAGCCGACGCCTCGGGGTCACCGGCCACGTCGACTGGGGCGACCAGATCCTCTTCAGCGACCAACCGTTCCTCGGCCGCGGCACGCGCGTCGGGCTGAACGTCACCCTTCGCCCAGTCGCGCGGCTCCAGACCGATATGGATCTGACCACCAGCCGTCTGCTGGACACCCGCGGTGGCCACCTCGATGTGTTCGACATCAAGCTGGTCCGAGCCCTCACCACCTACCAGTTCACGGACCGGCTGCTGCTGCGCAACATCACCGAGTACAACACCTTCGCGAAGACGCTGGGACTGAACCTGCTGGCGACGTATCGAATCGATGCCGGCACAGTGTTTTTCCTGGGCTACGACGACCACTACCAACAGCGTGATCGGTTCGAGTCCTACGATGACCAGATCAGACTGGCGACAGACCTGCTGCGTACCAACCGGGCGATATTCTTGAAGGTCCAGTATCTCCTCAGGTACTAGCGCCGCGGCGTCCGGTTGGCGAGATGATGAGCGCACAATACGCTCGTCGCCTGGGTGAGCGTCGTGGTATTTTAAGTGCCATAGCCATCGTGGTAGGACTCAGGAGGAGTGTTTCTTATGACAGGCAGCACGTTGACACGCAGACTCGCCATTGGCGCGTGCTCGGTGTTTCTGGCGGCGCCGGCGGTGTCCAGCGGCCAGGAGGCCCCCAGGACGGGATGGGGCGCGCCGGACCTGCAGGGCGTTTGGGATTTTAGAACGATCACGCCTTTGGAACGGCCTGAAGACCTCGGCGACAAAGCGTTCCTCACGGAGGAAGAAGCCGCGCAGCGCGAACAGACGGCTGTCGAACGCGCCGAGACCCTCTTGCTCCAGGAGGCTCAGAGGACGGAGGTAGGTGGGAACGTCGGCGCCTACAACGACTTCTGGATGGACCAGGGCACCAAGGTGATCGAAACCCGCCGCACCTCGCTCATCATCGATCCGCCCAACGGCCGGCTACCCGCGTTGACCGAAGCGGGCCAAGCTCGGGCCCGGGCCGACCGCGGCTCGTTCACCGTCGACTCACCCGGCACCTACACCGACCTGAACACGTACGACCGGTGTATTCAGGGCTTCAACGCCGGTCCGCCCATCGCGCCGGGTGGCTACAACCAGAACGTGCAGATTTTTCAAACCCCGGACCACGTCGTGCTGCTGACCGAGATGGTGCACACCGTGCGTGTCATTCCGTTGGACGGCCGTCAGGCGCTCGATGCCGACGTACACCAGTGGTCTGGAGAGTCGCGAGGGCACTGGGAGGGCGACACCTTGGTGGTGGAAACCGCCAACTTCGCACAGAAGCGGAACTATCGGGGCTCAACGGATGGGATGACCCTGGTCGAACGTTTTGAGCGTGTCGATGACAGCACGCTCGAGTACGAATACACGGTGACGGATCTCGAAACATGGACGGCACCGTGGTCGGTCAACCTGCCGATGCGACTGAACCCGGAAGCGATGTTCGAGTACGCCTGCCACGAGGGCAACTACGCGATGGATGCCATGCTCGCTGGCGCGCGAGTGTCCGAGCGCGAAGCCGGCGGACAGTAGGCCGATTTTCCGCGCAGAAGCACGAGGAGCCCGGCATTCTCCCTACACGGAGGATGCCGGGCTTCCGGTGTACGGGCAACCCGTCGAAGTCCGGCTACGGCAGGTCGCGGCGCTGGAGGTGCTTTGGCCGTATCATTCACCGATTCGCAGTACCAACGCACAGCGGATCTCGTGCCTCACACACAAAGGAGCAGTCACGTGAAACAACTAATCGTCGCCCTCGTGGTCGGTCTTGGCGGCCTGGGGTTTGCTGGAGTGGCGAGCGCGCAGGAAGACGGACCCTGTGGACCGGCCGGACAGCTGCCGTCCACCCTCTCGCGCAATGTTGCGTCCGACTCGCGCTGTTTCGAGCTACGGATGTATACGGCTGAACCGGCGGTGAATGGCAAGGGCGGCATCGACAATTTGCACCGCCGCTTCCGCGAGGGTGAAATCGCCCTGTTCGAAAAGCACGGCGCGGAGGTCGTCGCCGCCTGGCAACGGCTCGACAATCCGAACACGTTGGTTTGGATGTTGGCCTATCGCGACCGCGCCCACCGCGACCAGGTGTTTGCGGACTTCCGCGCCGATCCGGACTGGACTGCGCTCAGGGCCAAGTACGACGTCCCACTGAGTATCGAAGCCTACATGATGAGTGCGTCGGATTACTCGGCGCTGAAGTAGACGGATGACCGGGCAAGGCGTGCTCGCCTTGCCCGGTCGACCTCAGCGCGCGGCACGCCCCACGTAGTCCTGAAATAACCCCTCCACGACATCGTCGGCGCCCGGAACGAAGACGACGACCAGGACGGTGATCACCAACGCCACCGCGATCGCCTGATAGAAGTGCTTCATCTGCATGGCACGATTCCTTAGACTGGCCGTGCCGGCTGCTAACGTCTCGGCGCCGCCTCGAACACCCACGAGTCACCCGATTCGACCGTCGCCCTCGTCATTGAAGACGGATACTTGCTGGTAACGGCGGCAGTGATGCCGTCGAGTATCTCTCCCGACTCGATCCGCACGAGCTCACGCTCGTAGCGGGTGCCATTGATACGCAGCACCGCCCGGCCGTCTCGCTCGGCCTGGACCGGCCAACGCTTCCACAGCCGCCCGACAGCCGTCCCCATGTAGCCGGACCAGACGTACAGCTTCCCGTCGGACTCGGCCACCCAGATGCGCCTGGACTTCGGCGGATCGACGAGCTGCATTTCGATAGTGTCGATGTCCTCCACGAAGCGCCAGTCCGGCTCCGGCCCAGTGTGCATGTCACCGGCCTGCAGCGGTCCACCCGAAAACACCCGGTTGGGACCGTCGGCGAAGCGTTGCTTCACGGCTGCGGTCGCCACCGCGGTCACGGGAATGAGCAGCAGGCACAACAGAACGGTGATGGTCCTTTTCAGTATGGTCATGATGAAGGCTCTAGCTCCCCGATCTTTCGCGGCACCGCCACGTGGAGCGAGTGCATGATACCGCCGTCACCCCGGAATTCCGTAGCCACCCCGCTCGTTGTCCGCCGGCAGTTGTGAGCCTAGCGAGTGGGGCCTAGGTCACGACGTTCAGCGCGCCTCGGGTAGCGCGAAAGACAAACACGCCCGTCCGCCCACGCGATGTAGAGGAAAGGCAGGACGGTCGTCAGTCCAGAAATGATTGGGCCCAGCGCTCGAGCACCATCAGGCTGAACAGCTGATGCGCGTGATTGTCGGTACCTGCGAGGTGCTCGTCGACCCGCCTCGTAATCTCCATCGGCTCGAACCAGCCGCGACGACGCGTCGTGTCCGGGCTCAGCAGGTCCTGCATCAGCGGTGCCCACTCGCTCCGCAGCCAGGTCTTCATCGGAATGGAAAAACCCTCTTTCGGTCTCGTGAGAACAGACTCCGGCAGGAGGTCGCGCATGGCGCGCTTCAGCACGTGCTTCCGCTGCCCCGCGCGAATCTTGAGACGACCGGGCATGGAGAACGCCAGTTCCATCACCTCGGTGTCCAGAAACGGCGCGCGTGTTTCCAGCGAGGTCGCCATGCTCATCCGGTCGACCTTCACCAGAATGTCGTCATTGAGATAGACCTGGAGGTCCGCGTACAGCTGCCGGTTCAAGGCATCGTCGGTATGGGCGCCCCGCAGGTGTCGTCGTATCGGCGCATAGACGTCCGTATTGAGCAGGGCGCTCTGAAGCGCCGGCCCATACAGGTGCCGTTTCTCACCCGCATCACAGAAGGTCATCCACCGGTAATGTTCAATGTCACGTGGCGCGCTCGCGAGCCCCTGGGTAAATCGTCGGACCTTGTTGATCAGTCCCTTCTTCTTCTCGCTTGGCGGCAAGAGCGATGCAGCGGCGGCCACCAGCGGCATTGCGGCGCCTGGAACGAACATCTCGATGCGGCGCGCGAGAGCCTGCGCCGCGTAGGCATCATACCCGCCGAACAGTTCGTCGCCGCCGTCACCAGACCGGGCGACGGTGACATGTTCCCGCGCGGTCTGTGACAAGAGGTAGGTCGGGAACAGCGAGACGTCGGCGAACGGCTGGTCCACGTGCGTGACGAGCCGCTCGAACAGGTCGGACAAATCGGGGTTGACCGTGCCCTCACGATGGTTGGTGCCGAACCGACTCGCCACCTCCCGCGCGTAGGGCAGCTCGTTGTAGCTCGCCGCATCGAACCCCATACTGAAGGTGTTCACGCGGCCGCCGCCCCCGGCCGCCTCTGTCATCAAGCCGACGATGGCGCTGGAGTCGATGCCTCCGGAGAGAAATGCGCCAAGGGGGACATCGGACATCATCTGACCGGCGACGGCGCGACCGAGCGTCTCGCGCAGTGACGCGGCCGCGTCGTCTTCAGTCCATTCGCGCACGGGGATCGATGCCACGTCCCAGTAGCGTTCGATCTTCACCGCACCACGTTCGCAGGTCAGATAGTGCGCCGGCGGCACCGTGCGGACATCCTCGAACAGGGTGCTCGGGGTCAAGACATACTCGTAGGTCAAGAACTGGTCGAGCGCCTCGAGGTCCACCTCACGCGAGACCGCCGGGTCGACAAGCACCGCCTTGATTTCCGAGCCAAACAGCAGACGACTCGGCGTGTGCGCGTAATACAGGGGCTTCTCGCCAGCCCGGTCCCGCGCGGCAAAGAACCGTCGTTTCGACCCGTCCCACAGCGCAAACGCGAACATGCCTCGAAGCCGACCCAGCACTTCGATCCCGTATTCCTCGTACCCGTGCAGAATGACCTCGATGTCGGACCGGCTGCGAAAGTGGTGTCCCCTGGCGATCAACCCCTCGCGTAGCGCCGCGTGGTTGTAGATCTCGCCATTGGCGACAAGACGCACCTGGCCGTCTTCGCTGACGAACGGCTGTTGACCGCCGTCCACGTCAATGATCGACAGACGCCGCATCCCAAGACCCACGCCGGGGCCAGCCCACGTGCCTTCGTCGTCGGGTCCCCGATGACGCAGCGTCTCGACCATCCGGGAGAGGGTCTCCTGGCGCACTGGCCGAGTGGAATCACGCTCGACGATGCCGGCAATGCCGCACATGGGAGGTCTCTGGGGCTCTGTCGCGGCGTGGTCGCAGACCGAGGGAAGGTATCCACGATGGTACAATGTGGTGCGTATCAGCGCCAGCGTGTTGCAGGATCCCACCGTTGACCGCTCCCAGACGCGAATGTCGTCGTCGCGGTACGAGCCAGTCATGACCACCGTGTTGCGCAACGTCGGACATCGGACACACGTGCTTGGTGTCGCCTTGGTCGCGCTCGCCGGGTGCGGGGCCCAGCCCCCAACCGCGCCACCGGGAGCTGACACCCTCTCGGCGTCGTCCGCACCACCTGCTGCCGTCACCACCCTCGCCGCCAACACACCCGAGTCACCATCCACGCCCCGCCCCAGCCTGAGGTCGTTCACTGGTGGCCGGACGCGTGCGGTGTGGATCCGAGACCTGGGTGACGGCACTGACATTCTCGGTTTTGGGGATGCCGTCGTGGTCATGGGATTCGACTCCGAAGACGCGCAGGGTGAGCGGCCGCTTGTCGAGACGCCTGGCAGCTATGCCAAGCCGCAGTTCACCCCCCGGGGCGACCGGGTCGTCTACAACGACCGGCGCGACGACAGCGTTCGCGTCGTCGCCTGGGACGGGGGGCCTTCAGCCCGACTGACGGACGGATTTCCGCTGGCGACGTGGAGTGATCCGGAGACCGGCGTCGAGTGGGTCTACGTCGGCAATGACCCGCGCGGGACGGAGCCTGAATCGTACGGCGCCATACACCGTCTTCAGATTGACGACCCAACGCGCCGGGAGTTGGTCTGGAACAAGCGCGCCGTCAGCGGAGACAGTTTCCAGCTCTCGCGGGACGGTCGTCTCGCCGGAGCGCTCGCCAGGTGGCCCGACGCCGGCGTGCTGGAACTGCCCAACGGCGAGTGGCGTCCCCTGGGCGAGGGCTGCTGGACCTCGCTCGCAGGCGACGACAGCGGCCTCTTCTGGTACTTCGACGGACAGCATCGCAACGTCACCATGGTCGACACCGGCAGCGGTGCCGCCCCAGGCGAGGAACCACGCTGGACCGTCACCATCAACACCGCCCCCGGCATCGACGGATTCGAAGTGTGGCACCCGCGCTGGAGTAATCACCCGCGCTTTTTCACCATGAGCGGCCCGTACACGGTGGGTGCCGGGGGCAACAAGATTCGCGGCGGTGGCGAGGGGGTGGAAATCTACATCGGGCGATTCGCCCCCGACCATCGCCGCATCGAGGGATGGAGGCAGGTCACCGACAACGACGCCGCCGATTTCTATCCAGACGTCTGGGTCGAACCGGGGGGCGATGTCCCGGTTCTGACCGAGGCGCCGGACGCGACCGGCTCCACCACCCCCGCCCCCGTCGCGGCTACCGCCTCCCATCTCGTGGTCGAGGTCCGTGTCGCTCGTGCCTCGCCGGTGCCCACCCCGCGCGACATCGCGCCCTATCGGCATGCGCTGCAGGTCCTCGAGTACGACGTCGTCACCGTGGTCGAGGGCGAGTATGACGACCAGACGTTGCTCGCAGCGCACTGGGTCATTCGAGACGCCGAGACGCTGGACACCGCAACGCGCCCACCCGGCACCACCTACCAGCTGACGCTCGAACCGTATGCGACTCATCCGGAACTCGAGGGTGAACGCTTGGTGATGGAGAGCGACCGTTTCGACCTGCCGCTCTTCTTCGATCTCCAGTCGGGCTCCTAGGCCCCTGGCCTTGTCGTCATGGTCTTCAGCTC
>SXOW01000332.1 GCA_005778315.1 Acidobacteriota bacterium | reverse complement strand
GAACACCTGGCCTCCGCGTTCCAGCTCGGTCCGGATGGCGCGCGCGACCACCTGGTGATCAAATCGGACCACGTTGGTTTGAATGGCCTGGCGGTCTTTGGGCGGTGTTTCGATGACCGACATGTCGCGAATGCCCACCAGCGACATGTTGAGGGTCCGGGGGATCGGCGTTGCCGACATGGTCAGGACGTCCACTCGGCGGCGCATTTGCTTGATGCGCTCCTTGTGCGCCACGCCGAACCGTTGCTCCTCGTCCACGACAAGCAGGCCGAGGTCGCGAAACTGCACATCTTTTGACAGCAGTCGGTGGGTGCCGACAATAATGTCCAGCTTGCCGTGTGCCAACTCCAGCAGCGACTGTTTCTGTTCCGCCTTCGTCCGGAACCGGCTGACCAGATCGATGCGCACGGGAAACGCCGCAAACCGATCGGTCAACGTCTTGAGGTGCTGGAATGCCAGCACTGTCGTTGGTGCCAGGACGCCGACCTGCTTGCCGTCCATCACGGCTTTGAACGCCGCCCGCATGGCCACTTCCGTCTTGCCGTAGCCGACGTCGCCGCACAGCAGTCGGTCCATGGGCGTGGAGCTTTCCATGTCCCGCCGGATGTCGGCGATGGCGGTTTGTTGGTCGGCAGTCAGCTCGTATTCAAAGGCATCGTCAAACTCCCGGTGCCAATGGGTGTCGGCGCTGAACGCGTGCCCCTGGACCGACTTGCGCGCGGCGTAGAGCTTGAGCAACTCCTCGGCCATGTCCCGCATGGCCTTGCGAACCTTCGTCTTCGTCTTGGCCCACGACGTTCCGCCAAGACGGTCGAGTGCGACAGTCGTCGACCCGGTGTATTTCTGCAACAGGTCCAGCTGTTGCACCGGCACGAACAACTTGTCCTGCCCGCCGTACTGCAGTTCCATGAACTCGTGCTGTTCGAGCCCGACCCCAATCTGTTTCAAACCGACGAACCGCGCCACGCCGTGGTCGACATGCACGACGTAGTCGCCGACTTTGAGGTCGCGGAAATCGGAGAAAAACGACCGGGCGGGGCCGGATCGGCGGGCCCGGACCCGCCGATCCTCATCGAAGACATCCGGCTCGGCGAAGAACTGCAACCCAGCGTCGGGGAGCCGGAAGCCGCGGGTGAGCTGGCCGGTGGCGACGAGCAGCGCCGCGCCCATCGTCTCGTCCGCCTGGTCGATCGACAGAGCCCGGAGGTCATACTCGGCCAACAATTCGATCACTCGTTCGGCCCGGCCTGGGGTACTTGCGACGAGCAGCGCCGTCTCATCCCGCTCGCGGATACGCGTAATCTCAGCCGCCCAGTCAGCCAACCGACCGTGGAACTCAACCACCGGCTGACACGGGACGCGTCGCACGGTGTCGTCGGCATCGTCGTTCTCCCAGAGCTGTTCCAATCGGGTCGCCGCCTCGAGCCACGCGTCGAGCGTGGGCGCGTCAACAAGCAGCGCCTCCGGGGGCAACACGGTGTCGCCCCGCACCTCGGCATCGGCAAACCCGGTGGCCGCCTGCGCGAGACGGGCACCCAGGACTCTCTGCGATTCCTCCGCCTCAGACAGAAACAACCGCCCCGCGGGAACGCCCAACACGTAGTCACCGAACCAGGCTGACCGGTCCGGGTCGGTCCCGTGCGGGTTCAACTCGTTGTGGAAGGTCTCCTGCAGGGGAAGCACCTCGGCACGATCGAGGGTCGCGGTTGATCGTTGGGTTGCGGGATCGAAGCGCCGGAGCGACTCCAGGCTGTCGCCCGCGAACTCCGCCCTGATCGGTTGGTCTTCGCCGGGTGGGAAGAAGTCGACCACCCCACCCCGTATGCAGAATTCACCGTGTGCGTCGACCGGATCTTCGGGGGTGTACCCGGCGTCGGCGAGCTGGTCACTCAAGTCGGGTGGCTCAAGGAGGGCTCCGACCACGATACTACAGCCTGCCCGTAGCAACCGCGCCGGTGGGCTCACGCGGGGGAGCAACGCCGCTGCCGCCACGACCACCACGCGGGCCGAGCGGTTGGCCAGCCCGTGGAGTGCGCGGCCCCGCGCCGCGGCCACGTCGAAGTGCGGGGCCAGACCGCGGTAGGGATCGACTTCGTGCGAGGGGCAGGGCAAGACGCGCAGACGGAGCTCGTGTTCCGACAACCCTTCCATCGCGCCGAGAAAGAAGCGGATGTCGGCCACGGCCTGCTCGACGTCGGCGTCGCTCGGAACGACAAGCACCGTCAGCCCCTCGGCCGCCGCCGCGGCCACCGCGAACCCCTTGGCGGCCGGCGTGAGCCCGGCCAAGGCGCGACCGCCGCCGAAGCCCGCGCGCGAGGCAGCGCGTTTGAGCAGCGCTTGCAGCGTCAGTGATGTGGTGGACACGGGCTGTCAGGTCAGAGCCGACTGGGGCGGGTGGCCCCACCGGCGTGACCCGGCTCACTCGGTTGATTCGGTTGATCCGTCTGGCGCGCCGGCGTCACCGGGCGCGTCCGTCGACGCGTCCTCATCAGCCGACAGGGTCTCGTCGTCACTCTCGGACGCGGGCGACGAGTGATCGGTGTCGGGCTTGAACTGGACGTTCGGCGAGAAACTCCACTCGTGCCGTGGCCGGTAGATGCCCACGTCTTTGGTTCGGGACTTCACCCGAAACGTGTACAGGAGGCGGTGGTAGTCGTACGAAAATCCGTCGCGCTTGTGCGCGGCAACGTCCAGCTTGTAGGTCCCGCCCACCAGATCGAGCTGGTCGATGACAAAACACACCGTCGCCTCGCCCTGCAGCGACACGGAGGTCATCTCTTCGATGTGCGTGTTGGTGCCGTAGCAACACACACCGTCGCCGCTGAAGATACTGATGCCGAACGCGAAGTCGTCGACGGCGATGGGGGCGCTGACCTGCATGCGGATGGTCACCCGCTCACCCGTGTGAAACACATGCGCCGCACCGTGGTCGCCTTCGAGGGTGACCTGGTCGATGCGCACACCACCAGAGCCCCACCGGCCCTCTTTGGCGACGAACATGTTCGCCGGCTGTGCGTCGTCATCGTCGGCCTCCGACGCGTGCTCCGGCTCGGGCGACGCTGACTCTGACTCGCCCTCCGACATCGCGTCCGATTCCGAGACGGGCGCGGGCTCGGGCGCCGCAACGGCGGCGACCTCGGGCGCGGGCGACACCGGCGTTTGCTGCGCCTTCGCATCTTGTGCCGCGAGCAGCAGGTCTTCGGCCCGCTCGACATCGGACAGATACATCTGGACGACGCGTTTGGGGTCACCAACCAGGCGTTTCTGACCGGACTCGATCCACAGCGCTTCGTCGCAGAAGCGCTCCACCATGGACAAGCCGTGGGTGACCAATAGAATGGTCTTGCCCCGACGCTTGAACTCCGAGAACTTGTCGAGACACTTCAGACTGAAGCCTTCGTCGCCCACGGCCAGCACTTCATCCACCAGCAGCACATCGGGGTCGACATTGATCGCGACGGCAAAGCCGAGGCGCATGTACATCCCCGATGAGTAGGTCTTCACCGGAGCGTCGATGAAGTCCTCCATCTCCGCGAATTCGACGATCTCGTCGAAGCGTTTGGTGATCTCGCGCTTCGACAACCCCAGCATGACGCCATTGATGAACACGTTCTCACGACCGGAGATCTCCGGATGAAACCCGGCGCCCAACTCGATGAGCGCCGATACGCGCCCGCTGACGCGCACGGTTCCGCTCGTCGGCTTGGTGATGCCCGCGACGAGCTTCAGCAGCGTGCTCTTGCCCGACCCGTTCCGCCCGATGACGCCATAGGTGATGCCCTTCCGGATGGAGACGGACACATCCTTCAGCGCGAGGAACGACTCTTCAGGTCTGAGGTCCTTCGCCAGGCTGCCGGTGAGCAGCGCGCTCTTGAGTGTGGCGTATCGCCGGGAATGCCCGTGCCGGCGATACATCTTGGTGACGTGGTCGATCTCGATCGCGGGCATGGGCCGTGTCTACACTTCCTCCGCAAACGAGTCGCGGAGCCGGTCGAACAACCAGTAGCCGAGCAGAAAAAGCAGCGTCCCCGCGAACGCCAAGGCAAGGAGCCATTTCCAGTGGCCGAATGGTCCGCGGTAGAAAAAGATCTCCTGATAGGAGATGGCGAGATGCGCGAACGGGTTGAGGTCCATGAGCGGCTTTACCGCCGGGGGCACGAAGGCCATCGGGTAGATGATCGGTGACGCGAACATCCAGAGCGTGAGCAGGTTCGCCAGCAGATCCTTGATATCTCGAAAGTGCACCGTCAGCGCGGAGAGCACCATCGCAAGGCCCAAGGTCAGGATGAACTGAACCAAAAGGACCAGCGGAAACCAGAGCAGCCCCGACGGCTCCAGTGGAATCGCGTAGTAGAACAGAAACGCCAGGAGGATGGGGAGGCCAAACAGAAAATGGATCATGTTCGAGACGACCGAGACGACCGGCAGGATCTCGGCCGGGAACATGACCTTCTTGATCAAGTTGCCATTGATGATGAGTGCATTCGCCGCGTCCATCAATGACGAGGAGAACCAGGTCCAGGGCAACAATCCGCAGAACATGAACACGGCGTATGGCTCGACGGCGACGTCCTCACCGCGAGGCATGATGTAGGTGAAGACGAACGAGAAGACGAGCAGGAGCAGGAGCGGATTGACGAACGACCAGAAATACCCGAGCACCGACCCGCGGTAACGCGCCTTGAGCTCGCGGACGACGAGAGTCTGGATGAGCGCGCGATACCGGAACAGCTGCCTCAGATTAGACAGCATGGACTTCGAGCACGACGGCGGTCACGGTGTCGGGGCCTCCGCCATCGTTCGCGCCTGTAATCAGGGCGTCGCACAGGGCCGTGAGGTCAGTATGTTGGCGCAGGATGTCGCCAATCTGGTGGTCGCTGAGGACGGCGAAGACACCATCCGAACACAGCAGCAGACGATCGCCCGGTTCCAGGGTGAGCTCGCGAATCTCCACGTTCAGGTCTTCCGAGCCGGAGAGCGCCCGCGTCACGATGTTGCGCCAAGGGTGCGCCCGGGCCGCGCTTTCGGTAAGCGCGCCGGCGCGGATCTGTTCTTCGACCCACGAGTGGTCGCGCGTCAACTGGTCAAGCTGGCCGTGACGCAGCCGGTATGCACGACTATCGCCCACATGGGCCAAGGTCACCCTGTCGTCGCTGACCAGCGCCGCCACCGCGGTCGTGGCCATCCCGCGTAGCTCGGACGAGGCGGCCATCTCTGACGCGATACGCCGGTCCGCCATGCGAAAACCGCCGTCGAGACGGTTCGCGTCGACACTTTGAGCCGGGTTGAACGGGATAGGCCAGGTCTGATCGGGCGACACCGACACCGTGGCTTCGACGAACGCGACGATGCCGCGGATGGCCGCCTGCGATGCGACCTCGCCCGCGGCATGTCCACCCATGCCATCGGCCACGAGGAAGAGGCCCAAGTCGTCGCGAACGGCGAGGCTATCCTCGTTGACGGAGCGCCGCAGGCCCTTGTCCGTCGCCGAAGCAAATGAAACGCGCATGGGCTTCCAGGGTGACGGGCCGTGCCCCGTCCGGGCGCAGCGAGCTGAGTAGAATTTAGACTCGGTTTCGGGCGCGCGCTGCGACGCGTAGCCGAATCAGGGATTTCAGCATGGCGATGCGGGCCCGTTCGAAGTCCATGTCGCGCGCCTGACTACTCAGTCGGTCCTTCGCGCGCTTTTCGGCGTCCCGCGCCCGGGTGACGTCGATCTCCTCGGCAGATTCCGCGATTTGCGCGAGAATCGTGACCCGATCCGGCTGCACCTCGGCGAACCCAAACGACACCGCGACGTAGGATTTCTCCTGCCCGCGACGGTACCACAGCTCGCCGACTTGGAGGGTAGCCAACAAGGGGGTATGCCCCGGACGCACGCCGAACGACCCTTCGGCGCCCGGGATCTGCACTTCGTCGATCTGCTCGCTGACGACCGCGCGCTCCGGAGTGACGATCTCGAGGGTCAAGTGATCAGGAAGCGCCATGCTAGGCGGCCTCCCTCTTCATCTTGTCCGCTTTCTCGATCGCCTCGTCGATGCTGCCCACCAGATAGAACGCCTGCTCCGGCAGGTCGTCGTGCTTCCCGTCCACGATCTCCTTGAAGCCCCGGATCGTGTCGGCGATCGGCACATACTTGCCTTCCAGCCCGGTGAACTGCGTGGCGACGAAGAACGGCTGCGACAGGAATCTCTCGATGCGGCGCGCGCGAGACACGGCCAGCTTGTCTTCCTCTGACAGCTCGTCGATTCCAAGAATCGCGATGATGTCCTG
>SXOW01000331.1 GCA_005778315.1 Acidobacteriota bacterium | reverse complement strand
CCGACGGTCGCCCAGGTGTCGACCATCGAGCCGGCGCCGACGCGCGCGCCGATATTGACGTAGCTCGGCATGAGGATCGCGCCGCGCTCGACGTGGGCGCCGTAGCGGACGACGGCCGGAGGGACGGCACGCACGCCGGCGGCGGCGAAGTCACGCTTGAGCGGGATCTTGTCGTGCCAGACGAAGGGGCCGAGCTCGATGGTCTCCATCGCCTGGATCGCGAAGAAGAGAAGCACTGCCTGCTTGACCCAGGCGTGGACCTCCCAGGCGCCGCCCTCGGTGCCCGCTGCCGGCGGGGAGGCCACGCGCAGGTGGCCCGCGTCGAGGGCCGCGAGGGTGCGGCGCACGGCGGCGATCGTGGCGGGATGGGCGAGCTGCGTGCGGTCTTGGAAGGCGCGTTCGATGAGGTCGCGGTCAGAGCCGGTGCCGGTCATGGGGCTGTCCTGCGAGGCGGGGGCGACAGGACGCCCGGCGCACCGCTCAGCGCGTCGGGCGTCGCCCCTCGCCCCGGGCGTACCATAGGCGCGCCCGATCCGCGACCCTCGGCAACGCGCGACGTCGGTGGCCCGCGAGATCCATCGCGTGCCCCGTCAAACGCGCGCCGCGCCTACTGCACGCACTCGTACACATCCGTGTTCAACTGCATATCCATGGTGCAGTCGGAGATCGCCCCGACGTGGTAATCGCAGAAGCCGTTTACCGTGCATACGGCCGTCTTGCCGGGGTTGCACGCGCCGGGATCCGGGTAGGGATCGAAGTCGTAGTTACCGCTCACGCCCGAGCTGCAGGTGCCTGCGTAGCGGAACTCCCAGTGGGCCGGCCCGCCACCGCCGCCCCCGCCGCCACCCAGGTCTTGCCAGAAGAACGGGTCGCTGCTGTACACGTCGGCCAGCGTTTCGTTGGAGAACGCGCTGCAGTAGTCGTGTGGCAAGCCGACGCCGTCGTACGTGAAACAGAACGGCTGCTGCTGGTTGAAGCCGGTGTACTGCATGTTGACGAGGCTGTTGTTGCCGTTGAGCGGGTTCTGCTTGCACTCGAGCCCCTCCATCCCGGTGAGCGGAACGGCGTACTTGATGATCGGATAGCTCGAGTTTGGCGGGGTCGTGGGCACGGTGCCGTTGACCGTCCCCCAGTCGATGCCGTTCTGCGAGGCCGTCGCATCGAAGTGAACCCAGCAGTTCATCTCAGTGGGGTCGAAGCCCAGCGCGACGTTGAAGTAGCGCTTGTTGCACGACACGCCACCGCAGGAGAGGTTCTCGTTTCCGTAGTAGAGCGCGTACTGCCAGAGCGGATCGGTCGCGTGCTCCGGGCTCCAGACGTTGCCCTTGGGGAGTTCCAGGTCGAGGATCTGCTCGAATACATCGTTGGCAGTGGCCGTGAACGAGGCCGGCCATAGCAGCTCCCACCCGTGGTCTGGGTTGGCGGTCACGTTGCCCAGCGTGGCGGTGATGTCGAACGCATAGGCGCGGAGATGCTCCGAGCCGACGGTGCCCAGAATATTGGCTTGCGTGAAGGCCGTCGACTGGCAGTCGTGCCGCTCGCCGTCCCAGCGCGAATCCCTTCCGAGCTCGACGAAACTCTGCGTCAGCTCCAGCGATGGATCGCTCGACAGGATTCCCCCCGGCTCGGTGGGCGGGTCGTGTACGTCGGCGTCGGTCGGGTCGAGCACGTACCCCCCGATGACGCTCGGCGCCGAGGGGTAATTGCTCTGGATGTCCCAGCGCAGGACGGCGTCGGGACGGACGTCGTTGAAACTCGGCCCGCTGGGCGCAGGTCGGTGGAGGAACACGCGCGCCATGACGCCGTAATGGCCGCCACTACGCCGCTGAATGACCGAGACTTGGATTCCGGCCCCGTCGAGCGGCTGGGCGTCGAACCCCGCGGGTACAGGAAGTCGCACGCCCGCCATGGGGCTCAGCGAATCACCCGGAAGGACGGCCACGAACAGGTTCAGGAAATTGTCCGAGCACGGCCCGGTGCAGGTCGAATAGGTCCCCAGGACGAGGTTGTTGGGGAGGATCTGCTGAACCCCCACGTTCTGGAACGTCCCCTCGCCCGCGATGGAAACGCCCGCGGTGTACACGGTCCACGCGGACCCGCTGTACTTGAAGACCGCCTGCGTATTCCACTGGTTCGCCCCCTCGTGGACAGCCACGAAGCCCCCCGCCATGGCGCCGTTCTCGCCGCGCACGACGTCGAACTGGGCGTCCGTGTAGGTGAAGTTGCCAGCCGCCGCGAGTACCGGCGCCGTCGCGGCCCACGCACCCGAGGCCGCGTTGCGACGATACTCGACCGTCGTCATGCTGTTCGCGGGAGAACCAGACCTCCAGTAGGGCGCCGTGATGATGGGCACGGTCTGGCCCCCGAGCGTCTGGATGGTCGCCATGGTGCGACGGGCGTGCACGCTCTCGTTCTTGGAGCGGTACTGTGTGAGGTTCGCGTCCGTGTGGCCGATCAGGCTCGGAAGCGGGTTGTCACACGTCTCACCACCCGGGCAGTCGCCGTCGACGGCGCAGAAGGTGCCCGAGGTGATCGAGCAGCGGCCCGGGTTGTCGATGAGGACCTGGAGTCCGGGGTCTCCGGGGTCGCGGACGTGCCAGATATGCGGCTGCCACGCGGTGCCGGTGTCGCAGAACCCGACCACCGTCCGATTGAACTGCTCCGCCAAGGCGCAGCGCTGGCCGCTCGGGAAGGGGATCTCGGCGGCCTGTGCGTAGTCCTCGTCGCCGATGCCAGCGGGGGCGTTGCTTGAGTAGCGAAAGACGGCAGCCTGTTGGAGTTCCTCTGCGTCGAACGTGAGCGGCATCGGGTGAACAATGAAGTCCGGGCGGCTGACATTGCCATCGCTCATGATCAGCGAGCCATAGAGCCAGCCGGCCGGGAGGCTGAGCGGGGCGTAGCTCCACTCGGTGCTCGTGATGTTCTGGGTGCAGATCGCCGGGTCCACGTACTCGATAGGATATGGCATTCCGACGGGGTGGTTGTTGCCGAGCTTGGCCAGGAAGCAAAGCGCAACGTTCTCGCCTGCCGCTGTGAGCGCTGGCGGCAGGGCGAGCTCGTTCCAGGCCGACGTGTAGTTTCCGCTGGCGGAGATCGGCACGCCCGCGAGAACCGGGTCGAACGGGCTGGGATCGTAGGATCCGTTACCTCCGTTCGCGGCCGCGTCAAAGTCCCACACGACGCCGGTCAGGTTCATCGCTCCGCTGCCGAGCGACGCCCCCATGCCATAGATGCGTTCGTCGGTGCGCGTGGTGCCCCCGTAACAAACATTGACCTGCAGGCCGACCTTCGCCGGCCCGCACCGGAAGCGCACGTGCGACATGTGCAGCAGCGTCTCGTCGTTGTTGTTCGGGCCGGCCGTGCAGGCCAGGGCGGCGACCGCCGTCTGCGCGCGCTCGCCGTTGTGAAAGAGGAGGTTGATCGCGTTCTGGCCCATCGCGTCGTAACTGCAGTCGAGCTTGGCCGAGCAGAAGACGTCGTCGAAGTTGACGGCGACGTCGAAGAAGCCCTGGTTGGCCTCGCGCATGACGACCAGGTTGAAGATGACCGAGACGTCGGTGTTCTCGACGCACGTGAAGGCCAGGGTGCAACCGCTGGTACCGGTGGCCGCGTAGGGACACGGGTTGACCCAGTCGGTCAGGGGCACCGAAACGGGATCGGAGCTCCACAAGCTGTCGATGAAGACGGTGACGTTGTGGTTCGGCTCGGTGGCGTCGCATGGGCCGACGTAGGCGATGTCGCCGCCCCCGGCGTTACCGAACCGATCCGAGCAGAGGGTCCCTGTGTCGGTGGGCCACGGTGTCGCGGGGACGCCGCGCGCCCAGACGGTCTGACCGAGTCCGTTCGTGACGATGGCATCGTAGCACGCCATGCCGATGCCATCGAGGCGCAACGGGGCTACGTTGAGCGCGAGGTTCGTGTCGGAACCGCGCGGCGCGGCGCCGGAATCGAGGCAGCCGCTCGCGAACATGGCTAGCGGCATGAGGCCTAGAACACCGAACAGAATCTAGGAAGCGAGCCTGTCGGCCGTGATCAGGTTCTCGACCGCGGCGGTGCGGCGTAAGTCGAAGACGTTCTTTCGGACCCCGCGGTATCTTGCGCGCGGTCCTTGGCGGCGTGTGAGGT
>SXOW01000330.1 GCA_005778315.1 Acidobacteriota bacterium | reverse complement strand
GCGGCACCACGCGGAGCGCGCGCCGCGACAAAGCGATAGCCACACCAGACCATCCCCGCCAGCAGCGTCACGTTGAACCAGACCATGCCGTTCACGCCAGCCAGCAGGACGAATGGCGCGGCGAACACGGACGAGATAAACGCCTTCCCGAAGAAGAGTCGGTCATCGCGCCCCTCGGGATAGGTGCCGCGATGGACATACGGGAATACCGAATCGACCTCGAAGAACGACTTGACGCCTTTCTTCAGATAGATCCCCTGCGGCCCGGTCTGGTAGACCGCAAAGAACCGTTCCTCGTCCTCGCGGACATAGACCAGATCGCGATCGTAGGCGAGGCTCATCGCCATTGCCACGTAGGTGGCCTCGTCCCCTTTGATGCCACGGAGGGTGCGGGGCGCGTCGATGGACAGCGCGAGGAAAGAGCCGAGCACGAACACCGCGACGGCGGCAATCAGACCCAGATCGGGTCCATCCGCCCTTCCAGGCGACGGCGGCTTGGATTCGCCGACAGGGGCGCTCTGCATCGCGTCCATCATAGTGTCCGACTCGCTACGACTGGTCCCGTGCATCCCAGAGGGAGCGACGTTCGGCCGTGTCCCCCGGTCGCTCCCCCGTCTGGAGCTCCCCGTCATTACCGCCTATAATCCAGGCGGGTCGGCTGACGATGGGCCCATGATATCGATCGGTGAAAGGTCCCGCATGGCGTTCCAAAGAATCAGAATTCCCAGGCAGGTCGCGAACCTCGTGGGCCCCGTCGTGCGCCACCCGATACTGGCCCGCCGCTACGTCGACACGGATGAGGTGAGCGGACAGCTTCAGTTCGAGATTCTCAAGCGTGAAGGCTGCGTACCCTCGCACCGGGTGTTGGAGGTCGGCTGCGGATGCCTGAACGCGGGGAGACATGTCATCGGGTATCTGGCCGCCGACAACTACGTGGGCATCGATCCGAATGACTGGCTCGTGCAGACCGCGATGGGAGAACCAGAAGTCGAACAAGTCGTCACCACGAAGCGGGCCCGGTTCCTCCACGTCGACACGTTCGATGCGAGTCCCTTGGGTCTCCAGTTCGACTACGTGCTGTCCCATTCTGTGTTGTCGCACGCCGCCCACTGGCAATTGGACCAGTTCCTCGAGGCCGTCGGCAATGTGCTGGCCCCCGAAGGCCGGATTCTCGCGTCGATCTATCTCGCTGAGGGTAACGCCTGCGGCAGCGCCCCGGCACCGAACCTGGAGGATTCGCACGATGAAGCCTGGGTGTACCCCGGCATCTCCCGGTTCAAGCTCAGGACCGTCCTAGACGCGGCCGACAGACACGGCCTGACCGCGGTCACTGTGCCTGAATACACCGAGTTCATCACCGCGACCCGCCCGCGGGAGTGTCACGATTGGATGCGCTTCACTCGAACCGCCGGTGAGTGACAGGCGCGCATCCACGTCACCGTCCCGACCGTGCCTCGGCTCACCCCTCAATCCGAGGGTGAGCCTCGCGCGCCAGAAAGCTCAGGTCCGCCTTGGCAACCCCCTGACGATGTGTCGGCCGAGACACCTCGTGCATCAGCTCATACAGCTGCTCCATCTTCCGAACGAATCGATCGATGTCATAGAACGCGCCCGTCTCCCGCGCCGCGCGACCCAGGCGATCACGGGCCGGCGCGTCGTCGCGTAACGCCAGAATGGCGTCCGCCAAGGCAGTCGCGTCGCGACGCGGCACAATGCGCGCGTCCACCTCCGGCGTGAGAATGTCGAGCAACCCGTCGCAATCGGTGGCGACGATGGGACGACCCATCGCCAGCGCTTCGAACGCCGTCAGCGGGGTGCCTTCCCAGAGCGACGGAAACACCACCAGGTCCAAGGCCGCATAGGCGAGCGAGACGTCGCGCATGAACCCGACGAACCGTAGTCTGTCCCTCACCCCAAGCGCCTCCGCCTGAGCCTTGAGGTCGTCCTCGAGTTCGCCCTCCCCGACGATATAGAAGCACGTGTCGGGCGCCGCCGCCAGCACCTGCGGAATCGCGTCGACCAGATACTGGTTGCCTTTCGAAGGCATCAGACGGGTCACGGTGCCGACCGCGAAAGCCCCGTCCGGCACACCAAGGGCGGCCCGTCCCTCCCGGATCTCGTCGGCCGTCCGCACACGCCCGAACTCGCTGGCCGGGGCGCCCAGGTAGACGACGCGGGTCAGATGCGGCGGCAGGCGTCGCGCCTGGGTCAAGAATTCCGCGGTCGAACGGGACACCGCAATGCCCAGATCCGTGAACGGCAGCAGCAGCTCGTCGGCGACCTGCTGGAACCAGGGCGTCGATGTGAGATTCGCATGCTCGTGCACCACCGTGGGCGTGCCAAGCCAGGCCGCCGCCGCCCGGCCAAAGGTCGTGGCGCCGTAGCCGTGCATATGCAGAATGTCTACCTGCTTCTCCTTCAGCACGCGGAGCAGTGCTGGCAAGGTACGGGGATCGAACCTCCCGCGCCCGAGATAGGTGACGTCGATGCCGAATCGCTCCAGGTTGTCTTCCGATTCGTCCTGACCTCGCAGACTGATGAGCGAAACGGTGAATCGCTCGGGGTCAAAGCGCGGAATCATCCAGGCAAACAACCGCTTGACGCCGTGCATGCGAGACCCGGTCCACCCGAGGTGGTCGCACACGTGGACGACGTTCAGCTTGCGCATGGCCCCGGCTCACCGTTCCTGACGACACACTGTGCTCACAGCAGCCCCTGCTCGCGATACCACACCGCGGTGCGATGGAGGCCCTCTTCCAGGTCGACCTGCGGCGCAAACCCCAACTCGCGTCGCGCCCGGGAGGCGTCAAACGCCCGGCTCTTGGTGAAGAACTCGACCCGCCGTCGGTACAACGGTGGCTCGACGCGGAGCGGCACGCAGACAAGTTCACACAACGCACCGGCCAGCCAGATCGGCCACACCGGTATCCTCAGCCGTGGCGGCCGGGTCCCGAGTTCTGCCGCGATCAGCGCGACAAGCTCGCGCAGCGTGGTGTACCGCGGCCCCGCGAGCAGATAGGTCCGGCCGGCCGCCTCGGGTACGGTCCCGCAGAGGCGAAACCCCTCGACCAGATCCTCAATGAAGGTCAAGTGATAGAAGGCCTTGCCGGCGCCGATCATGACGCGGCCGCTCGCGAGACGAAACAGCTTCAGAAAACGAGTGTCGCCTGGCCCGTAAATGCCGATCGGTCGCGCCACGACCACCTCGATGCGGCCAGATTCTCCGGCCGCGCGCGCCACCTGCTCTCCCTCCAGCTTTGTGTCCTGATACACGTCACCTGGCGCCAACGGCGCGTCTTCGGTGGCCGGCGGGTCCTCGATATGTCCATGCACGCCACCGGTGCTGCAATGCACGACACGCCGGACACCCGCTGCTTCGGAGGCCTCGACCAGGCGACGGGTTCCCTCCGTGTTCACCTCGCGATAGTCCGACGCCGACTGCCCCGCGGTGCGATAGCTGGCGGCGATGTGATAGACCACCTCAACCCCCACGCACGCCTTGGCCAGTGACGCCGCAGCGCAGAGGTCGCCCGTCACGGTCTCAATGCCCGCGACCCGGAGCGCGTCTGCGGCCGCGCCACTCGTCGGTCGGACGAGCGCGCGGACGGCATCGCCGGATCGGACCAGGTGCCGGGCCAGCCACCCTCCGGTAAATCCAGTGGCCCCCGTGACCAGTACTTTCACGAGGCTGACACCGACCCGCCCGGGTCGCTCGCCTCGGACACCGTGGACGGCGCAGGAACCGCCGCAGCGCCGAGCAACCGGTCATAGGCTTCTCGCGTCCTGGCGAGGTAGGAGGCTCGACTGTACTTCCTCGCGGCCAACGCAGCGGCAGCAGCCGCGATCCGCTCGCGCTCATCCGGCGAGTCGAGCAGGTGCGTCAGCGCCGCAGCAAACGCGTCAGGCTCCGGGGGCACCAATACGGCTGTCCCCGGTTCGAGGACCTGGGTATGGGTACTCAGGTCGGTCGCCACGATCGGCCGGCCTGATCGCAGATAGGAATAGATTTTCAATGGAGTGTTGGTCCCGGCGATACGCGGCGACGCCAACACGTCGCACGCCGCCACAAACGCCGGAATCTCGTGAGCCGGACGACGACCGGTGAAGACCAGCGGTGCGCCCGTCCGCTCGGACCACGCCCGCGCCGCGGCCACCTGTTCCGGATCGCCGCCGACCACCAACACCTTGGCTGCAGGGTGCGTTCTGGCCAGACGTGAGGCGGCCGCGAACAGCAGGTCGAGACCCTGGTAGGGCTCGAACGTCCCCGTGTAGAGGACCAACGGCGCCGCCACGCCGATGCCCCAACGCTCGCGCACGTTAATCGACTCCGCCGCCGGCTCAACATCGCCGCCCATCACGTTTTCGATGAGGAGCGCGCGCTCGCCGGCGCCCGTAGCCCTCGCGGTGTCCAGTAGGGCTGGGCAGATGGTGATCACGACGCGTGACCCATCGATCATCGCCTGTTCCGACCGTTCAAAAAGCCACCGGATGAGCCGTGACCGCGAGTATTTGAAATTGGCCAGCTGCTGAGGCAGGCTCGAATGCATGTCGTACAAGTGCGGGATGCCGAGTCGTCGGGCCAGACACACGCCGATCACGCCCGCCTCCTCGTGGGAGTGAATCGCGGCGTATCGACCCGGGCGGGCACGCCGGTAGGCGGTGACCGCCAGCAAGAGATCGAGCAGAATCTTCCGGAGTGAAGGGCCGATCGGCACACGCGTGACGAACGGGAGGCGGGCGCAGCGGAAAATGCGTAGATCAGGCAGGGACACGTCCCGCCCTAGGGGGTAGGTCACCAGATCGATCTGGTACCCGAGTTCGGCCAGGGCCTTGATGCGATGGTACTCGCTGAACGGGGTGCCGCGGGGCTCAAAAAACGGCTCCGGGGCCAGCATCAAGATGCGAGAGGCGGTATACACTTTTCGTCGGTAGAGGGCTCCGACCTGCCCGAAGGGTCTGCCTGGGGTGACCGCGCACACATCCCGATGCCACGCATCGCCTGGAACCTCCGCACCCCGCCAGCGTCAGAGTATAGCGACCCCACCGCTGGGTGGTCAACTGCCCTATTCCCCTTTGTTACTGAAATAAAGGGAGTTACGGCCTAGAACGGGCGGCCGCTCGCCCTTCTGAGGTCGTCGCACCAGGCCCAGTCGTCGCAAGAAGCACGACCGCGGTCGTTCAAGTCCTCACAGAACGGCATCAACCTTGCTTCCAGGGCACATACAACACGGCGCGTCACCCCAGCAGATGTCTGCGGGCCTCATGCGAAGCGCTGTAGTGACCGAGATACCAGTAGATGCCCGTGATGCGACGCTCAACCAGGTTCCCACGCCCTCTGCGCTTTTTCCTCGCCATCGTCACCGCCAGTCTGTCGGCCGTGATGGCGGGATGCGACGTCGAACGCAGCTCCAACCCCTTGAGCCCGAGCATCGCAGGGCCATTGGCCGGCGTGACGATCACCTCGCCCTCGGCCATGGGAGCCGCCGACACGCGGCTCATCCCCAGCACCGAGCAGCCGGTGACGCTCACCTTCGCCGGCGCGCAGTCCAACAGTGTGCGTCCGTTCATCTACGAGTTGCAGGTCGCGACCGACCCTGGGTTTACCCAGATTGTGGTCGAACTCACAGGTATCGAACCGAACGCACTCGCTCAAGTGGCAGTCACGCTGCCAAGGGCGCTCGAATCGGACCGCGTGTACTACTGGCGGGCACGCGCGTTGGATGGCGCCAACACCGGTGAGTATTCCGCGCCCGCCTCCTTCGAGGTTTTCACACCGGTCGTGGTGGGCCCCCCAACGGTCGGGTCGCCCGCCGACGGCGCCACCACCGTATCCAACAGCGTGACCCTCCAGGTCGTCAACGCGGAGATCACGGGACCGGCGAAGTCGATCCTCTATCGATTCGAACTGGCAACCGACCCGAGTTTCGCAACCCCGTCCGCCGTACTGACGGTCGGACCGACGGGCGGCACCACCACGTCCGCAGCCCCCGGGGCCCTGCCTTTTGAAGCAACGTTCTTCTGGAGAGTCCGCGCGTCGGCGGACGGACGCACTGGCAAGACCATCGGCGCCTGGACCGGCACCGCGCGCTTCACGACGCCGAAACCCCCGGTCGTGATCGGGACGCCGACACCGACATCACCCGTCGGAGGCGCCACCGTCTCGACCCTGCGACCGACACTGGTCGTGGCCAACGGTGAAGTCACCGGCGACGCCGGCACCGTCACGTATCAGTTTCAGCTGGACGACAGCACCGGGTTCACGAGCCCAGAGAGCACCTTCTCGGTCACCAAGTCCGGCGACGGCACCACGCGCGGTATCGTCACGGTCGACCTGGCCGCGGGAACACAGTACTACTGGCGGGTCCGGGCCACCAACGGCGCGC
>SXOW01000329.1 GCA_005778315.1 Acidobacteriota bacterium | reverse complement strand
TTGAAGGATGATGCGCACGCGATTCCCATCGGCCGCCCGATTCTGAATACGCGATTTTACGTCGTCAACGAGGCTCTCCGGCCACAGCCCGTCGGCGTTCCCGGCGAGTTGTTGATCGGGGGCCCCGGTGTCACTCGGGGGTATTTGAACCAAGGTGAGCTAACGGCAGCGCGATTCCTTGCAGATCCATTCCGAAAGACACCGCATGCCAGGGTCTATCGAACCGGGGATTTGGTTCGATATTTGCCTGACGGCAAGATCGAGTTTCTAGGAAGACTCGATCACCAAGTCAAGGTTCGCGGTCACCGGATCGAGCTGGGCGAAATCGAGACCGTGTTGAGCAGCCACGCGGATGTGCGTGAAACGATAGTGCTGGCAAGAGAAGA
This sequence comes from Acidobacteriota bacterium, assembly GCA_005778315.1. Taxonomy (GTDB): domain Bacteria; phylum Acidobacteriota; class Vicinamibacteria; order Vicinamibacterales; family UBA8438; genus UBA8438. Next base: position 10,432 of record SXOW01000329.1, on the reverse strand, counting down.
CACGCCGGGGGACCTGCGCCTAGTTGCGTATGTGACCACGCACAATGGAAAACAGGTGACGGCAAGTGAGCTACGGAATTTCGTCGCCGAACGGCTTCCCGAGTACATGGTGCCTGCACGTGTGGTGCAGGTCCAGGCCTTCCCACAAACACCTAATAGGAAGATCGACCGCAAAGCGCTGCCGCCTCCCGACGTAGACGCGACCGAAGCCAAGAGGGAATTCGAAGCACCGGCTGGTGACGTAGAACGCGCGCTCGCACAAATCTGGGGAGACCTGCTCGGCATTCGAGACATCGGACGCAAGGACGACTTTTTCGGTTTGGGTGGCGATTCACTGACGCTCGTGCAAGCGACAGTCACGGCGGCAAAGACGTTCGGTACGAAGCTATCAATCGGTAGTTTCATCGAAGCTAGAACACTTGAAAGAGTCGCTGAATTGCTAGAGAACCCGGTGGCAGCGCCAAAGAGGGCACTGACGGGAGAGGATAGTGTCGGGGCGCCCTCTACGACGATCAAAGTACGGAGGATGGGCGAGGGTGACATGGACCAAGTGGTGGAGATTCATAAGCAGCGGTTTCCCGAGTGGCGCGTGACGATCCTCGGCTCCCCTTTCCTGCGGAAGATGTACAAATGGTTCATTCGCAACCATGGTGACCTGGCGTTAATCGCTGAAGAAGGTGGGCGTGTGACTGGGTTTACGGTGGGCACCATCGGACCCTACAAGCGATCACTGCTCCTATATGCGATGCCCGAGGTTGTGCGCGGAATGACGTCGGATCCCGGCGCTCTGACCCGAAACTTCGTGGCGCGAATCAAGGCGCGGACAGGCCGCAAGGGTGCGGTCGACCCTGGGGCGGACGACCCGAGTGTGGCAACCAACCGGATCATGGCGGTCTCGAAGTCCGGGGCGGCCGGGAGCTTAGAACTTCTAGCTGCGTTCGAGAAGGCAGCGGAGGCACGGGGCACGCACGCGTACTTTCACGAACAGGGAACCACACATTTCTGAGGTCCACGAGGACTGCTGCGCCGCGTGGCGCAACTGATGAATCTGCGAGACCACGAGAGCGGCTGTGGGGGGTGGGCTATCCGCTTCAGGGCGTCAGCCAGGCTCGGAGGTCGCGTCGTGAGGCTCTGACCAGACATACCAGGAGACCAATTGCATGGCATTCTCGACCGCCGTCAACAGCCAGATCACCGCCGCCGTCGCGTCCAGACTCGCCCAGATCGCCCAGCTCCAGGGGGAGGTTGACGCCCTCCAGAGCGCCGCGCGTGCTCTGGGCGGGACGAAGACTGCCCGCACGCGCAGGTCCGCGCCGAAGACTGCGCGCAAGACCAAGACGGGACGAGCGCCGTTGAGTGCCGCCGCACGGAAGGCGGTGTCCGTCCGGATGAAGGCGTCGTGGGCGAGGCGGACGCGCGCACGGGGGTAGGTTCGGGCACCCTTGTCCGTGGTGTGTTACCACCGAGATCTCAGATTTATTTCGGCAGGCCGATCGCACCCTACGTGATGACCTCCACGACCAGGCCGGTTTCAAGAACGCCTTCGCCCTGATGGACGACATTCTGGCCGAACACCGGGTCTGGGCCGTTCAGCTTACGGTAGGTCGCCAGAGTCCTGAGCGGCTCCTTGCCTTTGGCACCGGATTCCTGTTCCACCAGCGTGGTGGCGCAACGTGCGCAGGGTTTGACCACGTCAAGCTGCATCGCACCCACGCGAATTTGTTTCCAGGTGTCTTCCGCATACGGCGGGCAGTCGGCAACGACGATATTCGGCCGGAACCGGTTCATCCGAATCGGTTCCGGCAGCCGGGCGTTCAGATCGGCCAGCGAGGCCTCGGAGAGGAGCAGCAGCGGATAGGCATCTGCAAATCCCACCTGATCGGTTGAACGCGGCGCATAATTCGGATCGACAGGCCGGACAAAGCCCGGTCTGAAATGCAGCAGCCGGCAGGGCGTCGCCACGTAAGCGCTGAACCAGGCGGCCGCAGCCTCTCCCTGGTCGACCCCGTCGCACAGAGCCCCCCAGACATTCACCTGCCGGATGTCGCCATCATCCTGCGTCTCAATGGTCATCTCGTTCATCTTCGGGGCCGATACAGAAAGCCGGTCATTTTCCAGGACGGGTTGTATGAGCGCCATACCCGGATGGGTGCGCTGAGAGATAAAAGCCCCGTCGTCCGTCACCACGACCCATTCGCGGTCGCGGCATATTCCACGGGCATTCAACCTGGCCTGAGACAGCTCCTGCCCCGCACAGGACTTGACCGGATAGACGTGGAGCGAGGAGATATAAGGCATAGGGGTTCCTTGAATTGGTGATTGGCTGACCGGGCTGACGGTCGAACACCTCAGTTTGGCGACTCAACGTCGTGCGTGCCTGGAATACTGCAAACGTGAAGCCTTCGAAGTCGCTGCCGAGTTCACGGAAAAGGGAGAATCGGCCAAGACCTCGGATCGGCTCGAGCTGCAGCGCCTGCTCGCGTACTGCCGCGAGCATCGGGAGCGAGTGCAGTTCCTGGTCGTCTACAGGCAAGCTGATGGAGGGGGGTGCTCGCGTCCTCCGCGCAATTCGACAATGATATTCGAGCTGACCGAACGAAGGACAGCATGCAGTCAGCGCGATACTCCGGAATCCGATCTATGCGGGTCGGATCGAGGTGTCGAGTTGGCGCTGCTTGCATCGAGGGGCCTCCAACCACTGGTTTGTGAGGATCTGTTTCGACGTGTCAAGGCCCGGCTCCATCTTGTCCAGCATCACACCCCTCCAGAGGACGATAGTCGGTTAGACTGCGCGGTCGTGGGAGTTCGTGCTGCCGCCTGAATGGCCAGACCATGAGTCTCGCGGTCAACTGCCGCAATTTGAAGAAGCGCTACGGCGACGTCGTCGCCGTGGACGGTCTCTCCTTTTCCGTGAGTCGCGGCGAGTGCTTCGGCCTGTTGGGCCCAAACGGTGCCGGCAAAACGACGACAATCGAGATCCTCGAGGGGCTCCTCACGCCGGACGATGGTGAGGTGGATGTGCTCGGACTGCGTTGGAAGACGCACGAGCACGAGCTGAGACAACGACTGGGCATCCAACTGCAGGAAACGCAGTTCACCGACAAGCTCACGGTCGAGGAGACGCTGCGCCTCTTCCGGTCGTTCTACGATCGAGGACCGACCGTCTCGGACCTGCTGGCGAGGGTCGAGCTGGAGGCGAAGCGTCGCAGCTGGGTCGTCAAGCTCTCTGGCGGCCAGAAGCAGCGGCTGTCGATCGCCTGCGCGCTCGCGGGCGCCCCCGACTTGCTGTTTCTCGACGAGCCGACGACGGGCCTCGACCCGCAGTCCCGCCGACAGCTCTGGAGCATCATGGGCCGGTTCAGGGAGAATGGCGGCACAGTGCTCCTGACCACGCACTACATGGACGAGGCGCAGACCCTCTGCGACCGCGTGGCCATCGTCAACCGCGGCCGGGTCATCGCCATGGACACGCCGCAGGCCCTCATCGCGTCGTTCGGGACACCGACGCGCGTGGTGCACGAGGGCACGCTCGAGGACGTGTTCATGTCGCTAACGGGACGGCAGCTGCGTGAAGACTGAGGCGACGGGCCGCCTCGCGTCGACCGAGCCGCGCGCGTCGAGTGGCACCTACCATCCGCTCGTCGAGCTGACGCTCGCCCGGCTCCGCGAGTTCTTGCGCGAGCCCGAAGCCATCTTCTGGACGTTCTTCTTCCCGATCGTCATGTCCGTCATGATGGCCATCGCCTTCCCCGCCGGGGCCGCGCGCCCCGTGCGCGTGGCCGTCGAGCGGAGCTCCGCGGCGATCGAGCCGAGCTCAGCGACCGGGGCGCGGGACACTCTGAAGGCATCGCTGACGGCCGAGCGGCACATCGTGGTCCGCGACATTCCGCCGGGTGACGAGCTTCGCGCGCTCCGCAACGGGGAGGTCGATCTGATTGTCGTGGCAAGCCATCCGCCGACCTACCGCTTCGATCCGACGCGCGACGAGAGCCGCCTCGCGCGACTGGTCGTCGATGAGGCGCTGAAGCGCGCGACCGGCCGCCCTGATCCGTGGCAGGCGAATGACGAGACGATCGCGATCCCAGGATCCCGTTATGTGGACTGGCTGCTCCCGGGCATCATCGCGCTCGGCGTGATGAACAACGGCCTCTGGAGCATCGCGTTCGTGACGGTCCAGGCACGGCTCAAGAAGCTGCTGAAGCGTCTCGCCGCCAGCCCGATGCGAAAACGCGACTTCCTGATGGCGCCGATTGTCGCCCGACTGGTGTTCCTGGCTCCAGAAGTCGGAATACCGCTCGCGTTTGGAGCCCTCGTGTTGGGCACGCCAATACGGGGCGGATTGGCCAGCCTCGGCATCGTTGCCGTTCTTGGTGCGCTCGCGTTCGGATCGCTCGGGCTGTTGATCGCCAGCCGCGTTAGGACCTTCGAGGCCATCAACGGACTGATGAACCTGGCGACCGTGCCGATGTGGGTGCTGAGCGGCGTGTTCTTTTCCGCGACGAACTTTCCCGGATGGGCGCAGCCGGTCATCCAGGCCCTACCGCTGACGGCGCTCGTCGATGCCATGCGCGGCGTCGTGCTCGAAGGCGCCACCTTGGTGGATCTCCGGGGAGAACTCGCGACGCTCGCCACGTGGGCCGTGGTTCCGTTCGCGATTGCGCTGCGTATATTTAGATGGCGCTAGATGGGCGGGATGTGGCCGCGCACCTCGCCGGGTACCTCGCGGGCGGCCACAGGGCCGAATAGCAGCCGTCGGTGGCACCCCCGCGTCACACCGGCACGGCAGCGCGCCCTACTCCACCAGCAGCAGGGCGCCGCGGAGTTCGCGGACAGGTCTGGCTGTCACGGGGTCTCCGGCGGAAATCAGCACGTCCGTGTAGGTCGGTTCCGCCAGGCCGTGCGCCCGATACACGCCCGCGAGGGCGGCCCTGAGTTCGGTGATGTGCGTCGCACGGACGAGCGTCGTCCCCGGGGCAATCGGGTCGTCCGTCCAGGCCACCACCGCCAGCCCCAACGTGGCGCGCGCGACGCTGATCCGTTCGCGGAGTTCGGTGACGTGGACCGCCCTGAGAGGGACGGCCGCGCCGCCGCTGAGGTCGTCGGTGAAATCCAGCGGGAAGCTCACGGTGCAGTGGCGGGCCAGCGTCATCGTGACCGCCCCATCGTCGCAATCCGGATGACCGGCGAACACACCGGGCCCCGAACCCGCGGCCGGAGTCGCACGCAGCGACACTGCCGCACCGCCGTCGAACAGGGCGGAACAGTCCCCGGCGCACGCCACGCCATCCGGCGTGCTGGTCACCGTGCCGCGCCCGGCACCACGGGTGCTGACCCGCAACCGCTCCTGGGACGGGGACGCCGCCTCGACCACGCGATGCACCGACCCGGGTGCGCCGTGGGCGGCGACATACAGCTCGCCCGCTTCGCCCTCGCCGAAGCTGCTGATCCGGAGCGCCGTGTCGAGCAGTTCGACCGAGGACCAGCGGTCGTCGGTGCCGGGCGTACCACCCCAGATCCGACCGCTGCAGTAGTCGGCGAACAGGTACGCGCCGGCCAACGCCGGAATCTGCGTGCCCCGGTACCGATACCCGCCGGTCACGGAGCAGCCGACGGTGTGCCCATATTCGAGGATCGGCCGCACCAAGGTCCCATCGTTGCAGGCGGAGTCCGGGTTGAAGCAGTGCGCCCCCTCCATCCGGCGCCACCCGTAGTTCCGCCCTCCGGGGCCGCCAGCTGGTTCGTGACTGACCTCCTCCCAGGAACGCTGTCCGACGTCACCGATGAAGAGGTCGTGTGTCCGGCGATCGAAGCTGAACCGCCACGGGTTGCGCAGGCCCCAGGCCCAGATTTCGTCCAGGGCCTCGGCGACGCCGACGAACGGGTTGTCCGCGGGGATTCCGTAGGGCGGTCCGGTGTCCACGTCGATGCGGAGCATCTTGCCGAGCAAGGTGTCCAGGCGCTGCCCCCGGTCGCCGGGGTCGCCGCCGCTCCCGCCGTCCCCGACCGCGACATAGAGGAACCCGTCCGGACCAAACGCGATCTGGCCCCCGTTGTGGTTCGCGAACGGCCGCGGGATCGTCAGCAGCAGCGCCGCCGACGTCGGGTCCGCGACGTTGGGGTCCGCGGAGACCTCATAGCGTGCGAGGACGGTCGAACCTGCCAGGTCGGTGTAGTACACGAAGAACTGCCCATTCGAGGCATAGTGCGGATGAAAGGCCAGCCCAAGCAGCCCACGCTCACGGCCCGAGCCCGTGATGGACGTGATGTCCAGAAACGGAGCGGGCAGCAGTGCGGCGCCGGTATGGATGCGCACGTGCCCGGCCTGCTCCAGGATGAAGAGGCGTCCAGAGCCGTCACCCGCGTGCGTCATCCCCACCGGGTTGGCGAGCCCGCCGACCAGGAGCTGCAGATCGATGGCCGCGGCAACGGAACCCGGCAGGGCGCACCCCAGCACGAACGCCGCCCAGAGGCGTATCACCCTCCGATAGTAGCGCGCCCCGTCGTACCCGATCCGGCCAGCGCGAACCACATCGCTGGTGCGAGGCGACGAGCCGGCGCGCTATGGTCGCGCATACCGCCAAGTCTCGTGGAATCAGCTTGTCCACGTCGACACGATGACCCCGTCCGCTGTTCGAGGCGCCATGCCAGCCGCTGTGGGACACGTCGCCGAACGGGATCCCGCTGGTGGGAAACCGCGTTCTGACCGGTCTTCCAACGACCTGGTGGGCGCACGGCGTTCCCCCTGCCAAATCATCCTGCGTAATCGAATCTGGGCAATCTGCGGATGTATGACATCTGCGGTAATCCCGCAGACGGGCACGTTATCGCCACACGGGCAGGCCCGCGTTGGATCGCTCGATGACGGCATTCTCGTCGAGCCAGAGATCCTCGCCGTCCTGAGCCAGGACCTCGTCGACGAAGGCCGCTCGCAGCGCCTCATCCGAGGCCTCGTGCACATCAATCCGCCGGGCCTCGATCTTTCCCGCCACCTGGTGCGGTGCGACACCGGGCAGGTCCGGGTATGGCTTCGCCCGCGGCACGTAGCCGGCCGCCGTGAGATCGCCCCCTACGAACAGAGCGGAGTCGTTGTAGTGCCCGACGATGAACCCCGACGCGTGGACGCTGCCACCCACGAAGGTCGGCAGGGCGGTGTATCGCCGGTCGCAGACGCGACCCCCTTTCGACTCCTTGAAGGCGGCGACCAGCGTGGCGCCGGTCGAGTGCTGCGGCCGCGACCAGGACACTCAGAAAGCGGTGGCGCAGCGAGCGAACCGACCATTTCGTCAGACAGTGACGATTCAGTTGAAGTAGAGCGAAAAGCCCACACCCACCGTCAGCCCCGCGACGTCGAACTCGCCGTCCGCGTCATCGGTGACGGTCGACGCCTGGTACTTGGCCCCTACGTCCAGCGAGACGAAGTCGTTCAGGAAAAAGTCCACCTCCCCGCCGGCGACCCAGTAAAACCCGTCGGTGGTGAGGCCGGTTTCTTCCATACTTCCGAAATCCTGACCGGTGATGTCGAGGGTTGTCCGTGTGATGCCCGCGCCGCCGGTGAGCACGAACTGCGCGCTCCCTCCGCCGATGCGGAATTTTACGGCAGGCCCGATCAACGTGCTGTTCGCTGTCAAGTCCGATGATCCGGCGGAGGTCGTGAACTTGGTGAGTGCGCCGGTCACGCCGACACCGAAGCTCGCGGACGGGTAAAAGAAGACTCCAAGCGCCGACGCGAGATTCGTGATGTTGATATCGTCCGCCTCGTCCTGGGAACCGAGGGTCTGAAAGCTCCCCAGGAACCCCGTGCTGCCGGAGATTTCCACGGTGCCGCTCTCGACCGGACTCTGGGCCAAGGTCAGCGCGGGGACCAGCAGGATTACTGCCGCACCCAAGATGCCCTGTCTGCTCATCATGCCTGCTCTCCGTGTGGTGACGCGCGTATGACGCGTATGAAATGGGATGCCGTGTGTGTGCTGCGCCGTGATGGGCGTGCAGAGCCGCACAATCTGGAGTCATATACTAGCTCGCCGGAAACGTGATGCATAGTGCCTGTACCAAACTTTGCTGCGGAATGGCCAAGTTCGCCCCGACTCTGGTGTTGTTGGTCGTCGCACCGCTCGGGGGCGTTGGGGCGCAGTCCTCTTCGGACTCGCGATCAACGCGCGTGGACCGAAGTGCGGATGTCGTGAGTCCGGTCGGCAGGACGGGTCACGCCGAAGACGGCGTCGACGCAGGTCAGGAGGCACACCTCGGCTCCGGGATCTCGAGTCGGTTCACCGGCTTCGTCGAGGCGAACGTGTTCGGGTACGGACGAGGTGTGACCCGGGCCGACGATCCTGTCGACGCGTGGGTGACGCTGGTCGCCTCACAGGAGCTGACCTTCGGCAGCGTGCGCCTTCTCGGCGCCGTTCAGGCCGAGCAGTCATCCGCGGGTGAGCACGATAGCTGGGCGTTCGACCCGGCGGACCGGCGGCCCAGGCGGTCACCCCTGTCGGTTCGGCACGCGTGGGTTGGTCTCCCCTTGGCTCCGGCGTTGGACCTCCAGATCGGGCGGTTCCAGGTCGGGTGGGGACGTACCGACGGCTTTTCCCCGGCCGAGGCGTTCCTGCCACGGGACTTGTCCGATCCGTTCGACGATGAGCGACTCCCCTTGTGGGGGGCGCGGCTGCAGGGTGAGCGCGGCCCGGTGCGTTTCGAGCTGTATCACGCGTTCCTCACCACGCCGTGGCGGTTGCCGGTCATGCTAGGGCGCTTTTCGCCGCTATGGTACGCGGATGTGTTTCTGAAGGACGCGGAGGGTGCACCGCCACGGCGAGGGTTCGATGTTGGACGGGTGGTCGTGAGTGGTGATCAGTGGGACCTCGGTGTCTGGGCTCGCACCGGCATCCGGCCGGCACCCGTGCTCGAAGCGTTGGGCGATTTGGAACGTGACCCGATGGTCGACCTGATCGTCCCGTTGGCGCGTCGGTTCGCCCGCGAGGACGCCTATGGCGTCGAGGCCGTCCGCGGCCAGGGCGAGTGGCTCGTGCGAGGCGAATTCTCGTACTCACGCTCCCGTGATCCTGAGGTTGGAGACGCGGTGCTCTGGGCCGTCGGGGTGGAGCGCGCCGTCCGGAGCGGCGTGGCGGTGGTGACGGTCGCCGGGAGCGCAATCGAACCGCCGATCAACCCGCTCCTTCTTTTCGACCGCGCGTTCGTGCCTTCCTTCGTGGCCACGACCACCCAGCTCGAGGACTGGGGTAGCTGGGAAGTGACCTGGCTGGCGACCTTCCGGCGTGTCGGCGGCATACTGCAGCTTGAAGCCTCCAGAGACCTGACAGATGTCGTGAAGGTCACGATTGGCTCAGATCTGCCGCACGGATCCCGGACGAGTTCACCCGGTGCCATCAGTCGTGCGAAGCGCCTTCGGGCCGGGCTCAGGTGGAGCTGGTGACCCCACCAGACCAGCTCGCCTGACACACACCGTGACCGATACAGGAGACCCGACCCTTGTGGAGATCACCGGGGTGACCAAAGTCTACGGCGGCCGGGCGGCGCTTCTCGGCAGGGCCTCTCGCGCCAAGGGCGGCCGGAAGAGTCGTCTTATCCCCGGGATCGCCTGGCTATCCCATGAGCAGACCGAGTAGTGGCAGGACAAGCGCGATCACGAAGAGACCACTCAGCGCCCACGTGAGCCATCGCTTCTCAGGATGAGTCACCCAGTGGAACACGCCCACAGACAGCAGCAGGGACTGCACCAACACTTCAACCAGGCTGCCACCGAGCTGGAATCTGGCCGGAATGGTGGTGTAGATCAGGCCCTCAATCGAGCTAGGCGCGGGTCCAAACGTGGACAGGATGCCCACGACCACGAGGACGAGCCAGATCCGCAGCCAACCATCGGTCGGGCCAAAGAACGCGTCCCGCAGCACATAGAACACCGCCCCGAACAGCAGCCCGCGGAGCGGCTGGAAGAGCGGACCGGCCATGACCCATCGGTCGTCGGCCTGTCTGAAGAGCGACTGGAGCCTGGCGTCGGCGAACAGCGTGGGGTAATCGAGAATCGTGAAGGCGACAGCCCCGACGACCAGGTAGCTCGTCGTGTGGACGACGATGGCGCTGTACGCGATTCCCCAGAAGGTCAGGCGATCTGTATCCATGCTGGGTCTGGTGCCCATACCTCGCATGCCCCCCTCGCCAAGCAGGGCGGAGACGGTGTAGTGTCCGAGGCGGGCGCCGGCGGTCAGGGCCATGGTCTGATGGTGCTGTGACGGGCCATTCTACGCCCCAGAGACCCAGGTGCGTCTAGCAAGTGGACAAACCCGACCAGGGCCAAGGGCGGGGCGGGCAAGGCGTGACGTCTGACGGCCCGTTGGAGGTCAGTAGCCTCGCATACCAGGCGACTTGCGCGATCGAACGGCTCTCGGGAGTGGGCTTGAGCGCTCGCGGCGGTGTTTGG
>SXOW01000328.1 GCA_005778315.1 Acidobacteriota bacterium | reverse complement strand
TCTCATCGCGCTTCAGCTCAAGCCAACCGCAGGTGAGGCCCGCGTGGACGGCACACCACTGCGGTGGGGCAGCCAGGAATGGAAGCGGCGTTTCAGCTACATCGGCGAGAGGCCGGCGTTCTATGACGCGCTGACGGTTGCGCAGACGCTCGATCTGGCAAGCCGGCTCTATGGTCAGTGGGACCACGCCCTTGCCAGCCAGTTGGTCGACCAATTCAGGTTGCCGGAGTCCCAGCGCGTCGGTCTCCTCTCGAAAGGCACCCGGGTCAAGCTCGGAATCGTCGCCGCCCTCTCGCACCGGGCAGATCTCCTGATCTTGGACGAGCCGACGGCGGGCCTTGACCCCACGGCGCGGGCCGACTTGCAAGCATTGGTGCAGACGCTGGCCACCGAACATCGCAGCCTCTGTGTCGTGCTGTCGTCGCACATTTTCGAAGACATCGAGGAAACAGCGACCGATGTCCTGATTCTCCGAGACGGACGTGTGGCAGTCGAGGCCAGCGCCGAGGCATTGAGAACGGCGGTCCTCTATCGCTCCGCCTCTCCAGGCACAGTCGCAGCGTCGGGTCTCGTGGCGCGCTGGACACACCGTGACGCGAGATGGGTACTTGTCCGAAAGGGAAGCGACGCGGAGCACGAACTCGCAGAACGGACCAACTGCGACGACGTGCGCCCCAGCAGTATGCTCGGCGCGCTGTATCACGGATCGGAGCACCTCGATGTGGACTAGACACTGGCGCACGCTCATCGGCAAGGACCTCCGGCTACACGGGCCAGCGGCCGCCATGGCCATGGCCGGTGCGCTGGCGGTCATCTGGACCGGGACCACGCTGGCCCCTCAAGGCGTTGGCCCGCGGGTGGGACTCGTCTTCAACGTGAATATCGTTCTGACGCTGCTGTGGAGTGAGTGGCTGGTCACGCGTGAGCGTTCCAAGCGCACCATCGGCTGGCTGCGAACGCTCCCGGTGGATGACCGGGTGCTCGCTGGCACCAAATTCGCGACCGCCGCCGGCTTCGCCGTTCTCCTGTGGGTTGTGTCCACTGCCATGTTCGCGCCAGAACTCTGGCAGCCGGCTGCGACGGGTGTGGTCTTGTTCTGCGTGGTGCTCCTGTGTGGCGGGCTGAGTGTCGCCGTCAGGCTGCGTTTCTCCTGGCGAGTGGGGCAGATCCTACCGTTGTGCGTCCTGGGCGTCCCACTCCTGCTGTTCTTGGTGCTCGCGGAAGACGGCACGGCGCGCCGAGACGACTTGATCGCGTTGTGGAATGCGCCCTGGGGCCGAGCCGCGGTGGCCGGCTTACTCCTGTTCTTGTACGGCGCGACGGTGGCCATGGCGGCCTCGTGGCTGGCACGGGCGGATACGGTCGACCTTATCGACTGACCCGAACCGCCACGTGCAAACCGATCAGGTGCGACTATGTGGCGATTGCTTTCGAGCCCGGCTCGCTTCTATGACAGCCGTCGCAGCGAACCAGCCGACTGGCAGACGGCGGCAGCCGCGCCGCTGCTGTGCGCCGTGCTCCAAGGCATCGGCGCGCTAGTGGTCGGCGCGAGAACGCGCCCGGCAATTGAGGAGGCGTTGGCTGGCCGGTTCGGGCGCACTGGCCTCCCATCCGAGTATGTGATGGCGGTGGTCTCCGCCCTCAGCTACCCGATGCTCTTCGGGGTGCTGACGCTCGCGATGCTGGCGCTGAACGCCCTCGCACGGACCCCTGGACCCGCCGACCGACTCACTGAATTCACCGCGCTCGGCTTCTACACCCAGGTACCGCACGCCGTGCTGGCGATCGCTCTCGCCTGGATCTGGGAACCCGACGCCATGCGACTCCCGGCCGGGGCGTCGACGGCGGAGTTCCTCGTCGCCCTCAACCACTACCGGGACACGCTGCTGTCCGGGCCACTGCCGTCGACCGTGCGGCTCCTCTCGGTGTACTCCCTGATCTGGCTGGCGGCGGTCCTCAGTATGGCCCTCAAAGTGACCACCAAAGCACCGAGGGGCACCACGGTCGCGGCCTGCGTGGCCCTCCTCACCATCTGCGTCGGCCCACCCATGGTCGGCATGCTTCTGGAGATCGTTCGATGAATATTGACCCACTCACGCGTCACGGCGCACAGGCAGGATTTACCCCGGTTGCATCGGACATGGTCTTCGATGCCGAGCACGAGCGCCCCAGACTGATCGCCGCGCTCGAACCACTCTGTCCAGACATTCGGGCCATCATGTCCGGCCTTCGGCAGGCCGTCCCCGTAGCACCGAACGCGGCCGCGGGCGTCACCGGCCAGTTCTATCGACTGCCTGGGCATTTCCGGAGCGTGTGCTGCGTCGTGCCGGACACGCCACGGGCGGAAGAACTGTGGAACGGGGACGTCATCGCCTTCAAAGGTACCGAACCGCTGATGCCGGACTTCGACGAGTATCTGCAGTGGATGATGACGGCACCCTTTCGCGGCAGTGACCTGCCGATGGGGCTCCATTTCCCGCTGATGGTCAACGTGCCGCCGGGTATGGTCCCGCTCGACGAGTGTGTTCGCGAGGAGCGGATGGCTGCGGCCGTCCACGAACGCCATCTCACCGTCTATGGCGAACTGGCCCACGCGCCGGTGCCCCTGTTCGTCCATCGGTGCGCATCCGCGGTCACGACCCGCTATGTGGACACGCTGGCTCGCCATCTCACGCCGCAGGCGTTCGAGCGGGTCGAGCAACGCGCGGGAGCCGGTTGCGGCGTCTCGATCTGGTACTACCCCACGGCTCCGATCAGAGTGGACGATCTCCGAGTACTCGCCGCCACCAATCCACAGCTGCGTGTCGCCGCCGACGAGGGCGAAGAGACGATCACACGCTGGTGTCGCCTCTTTGCGCGGATGCTGCAGCTGGGCTTCATGCCGTACGCTCCGTGGAACCAGGGCCGCGGCTCGTGTGTCGATGCCGGCAACGCGTGTATCGATGGCGGATTCGCGGACCTCTTGATGCTTGTGCCGTTCGAATCGATCCCGGACGACCGGTGGTTTCGCCGGAGCCTTCTCGCCAGCGCCCAGATGCTCTCGCACACCGTGTCCATGCTGACGGTGTCCCTCGGCCCCCGACCCGCCGAACGACCGGATCCAAGCCTTGACCCCCTGAGTCAGGTCTTTTTGCGTCCTCGCCTTCTGGAGGCGATTCTGGCCGAGACACCGGCCGGATTGGCGCCAGACGCCAGGGTGGTGTCCTGTTTTGCCCTGGAGCGCTTCGAAGACCTGGTGTCCGCCTCGCGTGCGGACGGCTTGCCCCACGCCCCCTACCGCGCAGGCGGATTTGCGGCATGACGCCTCCCGCACATCCACGAGAGACGCCGACTCACCACTGTTAGTCGAGGATGGCCGGACCCCAGGGGTTGTCGATCACCATTTTCCAGGCGCCGTCGGGTTGGCGGCGAATGATGTCGATGGCCACGCCTTCCATGGAAATGGGCTCGCCGTCGGGGCCGGTTCCCGCAAGGCTCCATTTCGTGTAGTTGGTCCCCATGTCGCCAGCGACGATGGTCTCTGTCTTGACATTCGTCAGCGTCGGTTTCATCGCGAAAAAGTTGCTCAAGGATTCACGGATGGCGTCTGTTCCATGCGCAACTTTGCCGGGTTCGTCGACAAACGCCGCGTCCGGTTCGTAGTGGGCCAGAACTCCCTCGATGTCGCCGGCGTTGAACTTGGCGAAGAAATCGTTCATCAGTTCCGCTGGTGTGCTTGCCATGGGTCTCTCCGTTCCAAGCCTGTTGATTCGGGCGGGGGAACGTCGCGAACCGGCCCGCCCGCTTTCCGGTTCGCGCAGGGTAGAAAGTATACACATTGCGGATCGAGCCACGCTCCTGCTGGCCGGTGGCCCGCGTCTCAGTTACGATGAACTAGCGGATGCAACGGGTATCACCCCTGCGTCCGGCGGCACGCTGCTCGGGCGGGCACGGCACGCGTTCCGGAAGGAGTACATCTCACGTGATGGCGACACAGGATGATCCCGAGTTCGATCGCTCGGCAGACGCCCGCATGGCGACATTGCAACCCGATCCGGAAAGCGAGCCAAATGTCGGCGACGGCCTGTCGCAGCTGAAGGCCCCACAGCGCCACGCGGCCGGCCGTCGGCCGATCGCCATCTGGCTGGTGACCGCGGCAGTGGCCGTCTGGGCTGGGGCCCTGGTGGTCACACTCGGGCCAGGGTCGGACCCGGGGTCGGACGATGAAGCGCCGCCCGTGGACGACACGCTCTTAGCCCGCCGCGCGCCGCCGGCCTCCACAGACGCGTCAGCTGACGGCACCCTCGCCCCCGCGCGACGGCCCCGCGAATCGGTCTTGACCCCGATCGACCAGCGGCCCGCCGCTCCGCACTTTACGCTCCCTGACGCGGACGGCGCCAACGTGATGCTCACCGACTACGCCGGGCGGGTCCTGCTCCTGAATTTCTGGGCCACCTGGTGTGGGCCGTGCAAGGTCGAGATGCCGTGGTTCGTCGACTTCGAGGAGCGATTCAGCGACGACGGGTTTGCGGTGGTCGGGGTCTCGGTCGACGAACCTGGGTGGGACATCGTGCGGCCGTTCCTCGAACGCCAACCGCTGAACTACCGGATTGCACTGGCGGATACGCCAGAGCGGCTGGCGCCATTCGGCGATACCTATGTCCTTCCCAAGACATGGCTGATCGACCGTGAGGGGCGCCTGGCGGCCGAACACATCGGTCTGGTGCAGGCCGACTCCATCGAAAGCCAGATCCAAGCGCTGCTGGCCGAATAGCGCCGTCGAATCAACGACGCTCGAGCCGGATAAGCTAGTGTCGTGAGCTATCGCATTGTCAACGCCCGCATCGTCAATGAAGGCACGATCACCGAGGGCGACCTC
>SXOW01000327.1 GCA_005778315.1 Acidobacteriota bacterium | reverse complement strand
TTCTGCGTGGCCAGCACGAGAAACGGCGAGTCGAGCGGATAGGTCGTGTCGCTGATCGTGACCGTCCGCTCCTGCATCGCCTCGAGCAACGCGGACTGCACCTTGGGTGGCGACCGATTGATCTCGTCGGCCAGGATGATATTGGCAAAGATCGGACCCTTGCGGGTCTTGAACTCCGAGCGCTGCGGGTCATAGATCAGCGTCCCGAGCAGGTCGGCCGGCAACAGGTCCGGGGTGAACTGGATCCGCCGAAACGTGGTGTTGATCGCGTTGGCCAACGTGTGCACGGTCAACGTCTTCGCCAAACCGGGCACACCTTCCATCAGTACGTGGCCGTCGGCGAGGAGCCCGATCAACAGCCGCTCAACCATGTACCGCTGGCCAACAATGACCCTTCCCACCTCGTCCTGCAGCCGGCTAACAAAGGCGCTTTCAGTGTGGATGCGCTGCTGAATCGCCTCGATATCGTGATGCATGGGCATGTGTCGGGTACGTGTCCTTTCGATCGGAGTGCGTGGGCATGTCTGAGTCCGACTCACCCAGCCCTCCATTTTACGAGGGTTGTGGTGGCTACCCCAAGGACGTCAGACGTCGATCGCGGGAGGAAGGTCGGTCCACCGCCGCGCCCGATGGCTCGCCACAATGGTCATCGCCGGTGGGGACCAACTGCGTCGCTTCCTCCGTGGCGGTGGCGATCTGCTAGCATCCGTTCAGGTCTTGAGGATGTCTACGAACACGCACACACGAACGGCCTCCCGGGCCGTTGTTCTCGCGCTCACGCGGGGCGCGGCCTGGTCGGTCGTCGCATTGGTGTGGACGGGACCGGCGGCGGCGCAAACGGGGGGCGCGTTCACGCCCGAGCAGGCATCGGCAGGGCGCGGGGTGTACGAGCTGGCCTGCGCCCGGTGTCACATGGCGGATCTGGGCGGCGCCTTCGAGGCGCCGGCACTGGCCGGTCCGAATTTCGCACGCGAATGGGCTACCAGACCGGCCAGCGACTTGATCGCCTACATCCAGGCCTCGATGCCACCGGGGCAGGGTAGGTCGCTCTCCGCGGCCGCGTACGCGAGCCTGGCCGCCTACCTCCGGCAGGTCAACGGATCAGCCGCGGTGACTGTTGGCGGCGTCTCAACGGTCGCCAGCCCGCCCACGCAGACTGAGCGACCGTCGGCCGATGCGTCCGCCACGTCTACGTTTCGCGAGATTGACCCGTTCGTCCCGGTCAGTGACGCCACGCTGCACGATCCCGATCCGGGCGACTGGCTCATGTATCGCCGCACCTACGACGGCTGGGGCTACAGCCCGCTCGACCAAATCACTCGCGACAACGTCCATCAGCTCTCGCTGGCGTGGGTATGGGCCATGCCGGACGGTACCAACGAACCGACCCCGCTGGTGCGTGATGGCGTGCTCTATCTCGCCAACCCCGGCAACGTGATCCAGGCGCTGGAGGCCGACACCGGGACCCTGCTCTGGGAGTATCGGCGCCCGTTGCCGGAAGCTCTGCGGACCGGGTTCAACCGCAATCTGGCGATCTTCGAGGAAAAACTCTATCTGGCGTCCATAGACGCCTACCTTGTCGCGCTGGACGCCCGCACGGGATCGGTCGTGTGGGAAACCTGGATTGCCGACTATCAGCAGGGTTACACCAACTCCGCCGGACCGCTTGTGGTGGAGGGCATCGTGATCAACGGGATCAATGAGTGTAGCCGATTCCAGCCGGACAGCTGCTTCATTACAGGCCACGACGCCCGCACCGGCGAGGAGCTCTGGAGAACCCTGACCATCGCGGAGCCAGGCACGCCGGTCGGTGACACCTGGGGCGACCTGTCGCTGACACTGCGTGGCGGAGGCGACTCCTGGATCACCGGGAGCTACGATCCGGAGTTGGGTCTGGTCTACTCTCAGCCCTGAGATCCGTCATCCTGAGAATGGCAACGCGCTGTATGTATTCAAGCTCTTGTCCCGGACCGGGCCGGACCGGTGACATCTCGGGTCGCGACGGCTGGAGGCGGGCCCGCAACCAAGCAGTCAAGGAGGCGCCGCGTGCAAGACCGACGATGGTGGTGGTGTGTAGGCCTCAGCGGGTGGCTCGTAGTGGCGGGCACGGCCAGACCGAGTGTGGCCCAGCCACCCGTCGGCGAGTGGCATCACTACGGCGCCGATGGAGCCAATACCAAGTATTCGCCGCTCGACCAGATCACGGCTGATAACTTCTCGGACCTGGAGATCGCGTGGCGCTGGACGTCCATCTCGCAGGAGGTGGCGAGCCTGCGGGACTCCCTCGATCCTGGGCTGTTCAAGGCCACGCCGTTGATGGTGGGTGGACTCCTCTATGTCAGCACGCCACTCAGTCAAGTCGCGGCGCTTGATGCTGGCACGGGCGCAACGGTGTGGACCTACGACCCCCACAGTTACGACCGCATTGAGCGACCGGCCAATATCGGCTGGCAGCACCGAGGCGTCTCATACTGGAAAGACGCGGAGCGGGACGATGCGCGCATCATCATCGCCACGCACGATTTGCGACTGATCGCGCTCAACGCGCGGACCGGCACCTTGTATCCCGATTTTGGCGACAACGGCATGGTCGACCTCAGCCACAGTCTCGGGCGTGAGATCGACACGACGCGCATCACGCACTCCACGCCGGTCGCCGTCGTTCGAGACACGCTGGTGGTCGGGAGCACACTGACCGACCAGACCACGACCCGCGAGGCGCCCCCGGGACACGTCCGTGGCTTTGACGCGCGAACCGGTGCGATGAAGTGGATTTTCCACACGATTCCCCAGGGTGATGACTTTGGCGCGGACTCCTGGCAGAACGGATCGTGGCGCTACAGCGGGCACACCAATGTGTGGGGCAACATGCCAGTCGACGAAGAACTCGGCTATGTCTACCTGCCGATCAGCACCCCGACCAATGACTGGTATGGGGGCATGCGGCACGGCGACAACCTCTTCGCCGAAAGCATCGTGGCAGTAGACGCCGAGACCGGCCAGCGGGTGTGGCATTTCCAGGCGGTCCACCATGGCCTCTGGGACTACGACTTTCCGACCGGCGGAAATCTGCTCGACATCACCGTGGACGGTCGCGCCATCAAAGCGATCGCCCAGACGAGCAAACAGGCCTTTACGTACGTGTTCGATCGGACGACCGGCGACCCGGTCTGGCCGATCGAAGAACGCCCGGCGCCGGCCGGCAACGCACCCGGCGAGTGGTATGCACCCACACAGCCATTCCCGACCAAGCCGGCAGCCTTCGACCTGCAGGGCATTACGGTCGACGATCTCATCGACTTCACGCCAGAACTCCGCGAGGAAGCGATTCGCATTGCCGAACGAGGTCAGTTGAGTCCGCTGTTCACCCCGCCCAACGTCCGAGGACAGGGGCGACCGCTGATTCAGGTGCCTGGGCCCGGCGGCGGCGTGAACTGGCCGGGGTCCGCCGTCGACCCGGAGAGCGGACATCTGTTCGTGCCGTCTCAGACACGACTCCAGGCCGTTGAGCTCGTCGAGTACGCGCCGCCGGCCACGGTCGGCTATTTCACCGAGACGTGGGCCGTGCCAGTGCCAGGTCCGCAGGGTCTGCCACTGGTCAAGCCGCCCTACAAACGGATCACCGCGATCGACCTCAACACCGGTGACCACATCTGGATGAGCCCCCACGGCGACGGCCCCCGCAACCACCCGGCCTTGAAACCCCTCAATCTCCCGGCGCTTGGGGGGCACAGTGCGGGCAACGCGGGTGGACCGCTCGTC
>SXOW01000326.1 GCA_005778315.1 Acidobacteriota bacterium | reverse complement strand
CATTGATGACGCGGGCCCGACACAGGCTCGCCACGAGGTGCGGGGCGCCGGCAGATTGGTGACGCACGACGATGATGTCGGGCGCCATCGCCTCCAGATTGCGTACGGTGTCGGCCAGGGTCTCGCCCTTGACGACGCTGGACCCACTCGCCGTGATGTTGATGGTGTCCGCGCTCAGTCGCTTCTGGGCGACCTCGAAAGAGGTGCGGGTGCGCGTGCTCGCTTCGAAGAACAGGTTCACCACGGTCCGACCGCGAAGCGCAGGTACCTTCTTGATCGACCGAGTCCCGACCTCTTTCATCGCTTCAGCGGTATCGAGAATCAGGTAAATCTCGTCCGCCGACAAATCGCCAATGCTGAGCAGATTCCTGGTGCGCAACCCGGCCGGCTGTGCGAGACCGTCGGGACTGAGCGCGTCAGCTACCGGTGGCATCTTGAATCACGACCTCGTCGAGTCCCTCAACTTCAGAGAGCTGAACCTGCACGCTTTCAGAGAGCGAGGTGGGTATGTTCTTGCCGACATAGTCGGCCTTGATGGGCAGTTCGCGGTGACCGCGGTCCACCAGCACCGCGAGTTCAATGGCGCCGGGCCGGCCGAAATCGATCAAGGCATCGAGCGCGGCGCGTATCGTCCGGCCGGTGTACAGGACATCATCGACCAGCAGTATCCGACGGTCATCGATCGAGAAATCGATTTCGGTCTTGCGCAGAACCGGTTGCGGACCGACCGCGTGACGCATGAGGTCGTCGCGGTACAGCGTGATGTCGAGCACGCCAGTCGGCACGCTTGTGCCGGTAATCTCGCGCAATCCAGCCGACAATCGCCGTGCAATCGGCACGCCGCGGGTACGTATCCCGATCAAGGCCAGCTTCTCGAGCGTGCCGTGCCGCTCCACCACCTCATGGGCGATCCGGGTAATACTGCGAGCGACCTGGTCGGCCGTCATGACGACAGGCACAGCACCTCCTGAGAGGCCGAGCGCACAACACCGAGAGTCACGGGAGCCGGCCGCTCACGGCGGGTGGCGCGCGTTGATGGAACGGGAGGAGCGGTTCTGGGAAGGGGCACGGTCTGACCTCTTTGCGACCTCTCAGGGACGACATTAAAGAGACGCGCCGATCTTAGTGCATGGGTCTGGTGCGTGCCAAGCCGGGCCGGGGAACGTGAACCATTCGGGTATACTCCCGGTCGTATGCCCGTCGACGTGGACGCGGTGGTCCTGTCCAACACCCAACTCTCACACGACTACAACAGCGTGACCCTGGCCGCGCCGCAGCTGGCGGACCAGGCGGAACCAGGCCAGTTCGTCATGGTCAAGGCCACCGCGGGCGACCACCCGTTGCTACGGCGACCCTTTTCGGTCTTCGAGATCCAGCGGGACGGCGATGGACGGGCGACCGGCTTCTCACTGCTGAACACACGGGTCGGCGTGACGACCCGAGCGATCTATGGCCTGCGAAGAGGTGACCGGGTGCGTTGCCTCGGTCCACTAGGACGACCGTTCTCACTCGCGACACCGCCCGCACAGGCGTGGATGGTGGCTGGAGGGGTCGGGCTCGCACCATTCGCAACCCTCGCGACAAGCCTGCGTGCACGTCAGGTCGACACGACCCTGTTCTATGGGGGGCGGAGCGCTGCCGACCTGTTCTACGCGGACATGTTCGGTGCCCTCGGTGTCCACGTGCGGCTCTCGACCGACGACGGCAGCCGCGGCGACCATGGAAACGTTACGGTGCCGCTGCGCGCCGCTTTCGCGTCGATCGACCGTGGATCACCGCTCCGACTGTATGCGTGTGGACCCACCCCGATGATGCGCGCCGTGACCGACCTGGCCGCCTCGGAAGGTCGGAACACGGACGTCTCGCTAGAACAGATCATGGGCTGTGGGCTCGGTGGCTGTTATAGCTGTGTCGTGCCACTCCGAAGCGCCGCTGGCACGCATTTCGTCCGGTCCTGCCTGGCAGGGCCGATCTTCGACGGTAGCGCCGTGGACTGGGAGCGGCTGGGCCGATGAGCGTAGACCTGTCGGTCGATGTCGGAGGACTCCGACTCGCCAATCCGTTCATCGCCGCGAGCGGCTGCTTCGGCTACGGCTTGGAGTACGACGAGGTCGTCGACCTCTCGACCCTGGGCGGGGTGGCGGTCAAGGGTCTGTTTCTCGAGCCGCGCGAGGGACACCCTCCCGTGCGGATCGTCGAAACGCCGAGCGGCATGCTGAACGCGATCGGCCTCCAAGGCATCGGCGCGCGCCGCTTCGTCGCTGACAAGCTGCCGGTCCTGCGAGACCGTGGCGCGGTCGTGATCGTGAACATCTGCGGCTCGACCGTCGACGAGTATGCGGAGATCGCCCGCATCCTCGAAGATGCCGACGGGGTGGGGGCGATCGAGTTGAACATATCGTGCCCCAACATCTCAAAGGGCGGCATGATGTTCGGCTCCTCGCTGCAGGGAACCCATGACGTCGTGTCGGCGGTGCGCCGCGTGACCACACGTCCGCTGATTCCCAAGCTCACCCCGAATGTCGCCGACGTGGCGTCGTTCGCCCTCGCGGCGCGCGATGCCGGGGCAGACGCTGTGTCGTTGGTCAACACGTTTCTCGCCATGGCCATCGACGTCGAAACGCGACGACCGAAACTCTCGAACATCGTCGGCGGTCTCAGCGGCCCTGCCATCCGTCCTATTGCGGTCCGCATGGTGCACGAATGTCGACAGGCGGCGCCCGACCTGCCGATCATCGGTATGGGTGGCATCATGACGGCGGAAGACGCGTTGGAGTTCATCATCGCTGGAGCCACGGCCGTCCAGGTCGGCACGGCCAACTTCGTGGACCCGTTCGTGTGGGACAAACTTCGGGACGGACTGGTCGCCTACCTGCGCCGGCACGCCATATCCAGCGTCGCCGCTCTGGTTGGCACCCTGGACACAACGAGAGGATAGGCGACGTGAATCAGCTTCTCGTGGCGCTCGACGTCGACAGCCGGGCACACGCCCTCGATCTGGCAGACCAGCTTCGCGGCACGGTTGGAGGATTCAAGATCGGGAGCCGCCTGTTCACCCGCGAAGGCCCCTCACTCGTGACGGCGCTGGCCGACCGCGGTGACCGCGTGTTTCTGGACCTCAAGTTTCACGACATCCCGAGCGTCGTGGGCGACGCCGTGCGCGCCGCTTCCCAGCTGGGCGCCTGGATGGTCACCGTGCACGGATCCGGCGGCCAGGCGATGCTCCGGGCAGCGGCGAATGCGGCCCGAGAATCGGAGCGAGTCCCGCTGGTGGTTGCCGTCACCGTACTGACCAGCATGGACCCGGCCGAACTCGCCCGCATCGGCGTGCACCGCGAGATCCCGGAGCAGGTCGAGGCACTGGCGGCGTTGGCCACCGCCTCCGGGTGCGACGGTGTCGTCGCGTCGCCACGCGAGGTTGCACGGCTGCGGTCGACGCTGGGTCCAGCCCCCATCATTGTGACCCCGGGCATTCGGGGTGGTCCCGGTGGCGGCATGGCCGGCGGCGACGACCAGGTCCGGACCCTCACGGCCGCCGACGCTCTATCTGCGGGTTCGAGCTATCTGGTGGTCGGGCGTCCCATCATAGCGGCGCCAGAGCCGCTCGAAGCGGCCCGAGCCATCGGAGCGCAGATGGTCAGCCTCCCGGCGCAACCCTAAAGGGCTTCGCGGGGGTTGGCACACGGATTGTCATGGAACTGACGTTGTACACCCGGTCGGGTTGCCACCTGTGCGACGAGATGAAGACCGTCATCACGCGGCTTCGTCAACGCCGATCCTTCGTACTCAGCGAAGTCGACGTCTCTACCGACCTCTCCCTTGAGCGACGCTACGGACGAGACATCCCCGTGCTCCTGCTCGACGGGGTCGAGGTAGCCAGGCATCGGATCCACGAGGGCGACTTGTGGCAGATGCTCGCGCCCTGACCCCCCGGCTTCCCTCGCCTGGCGAGCCCTACCGAACTGCTGACCGAAGATTCGAGAACGTGCCGGCTTCTTGTGGGCCGTACACGGAAAAGCGCGTGCACCCTGGTGAACCGTGTGCACGCGCCTTGTTGATGCTCCGACTGGGTCCCAGCCGGCTCCTGTTTGAGGAACCGGTGGGCCCTGCTACTGCTACTTCGCGGTAACGACGAAAGCCCCGCGACGATTGCGCGACCAGCATCCCTCATGCTGGTCGGTGCACACAGGCGACTCCTCGCCACGACTCACGGTCGCAATCCGGTTGCCACCGATGCCAAGGCTCACCAGATAGTCCCTGACCGCCGCGGCTCTGCGCTCGCCCAACGCCAAGTTGTACTCATTGGTGCCACGGTCGTCGCAGTGCCCCTGGACGGTTACGCGGGTCGACGCCCACTTCTGCATCCACTCGACGTTGCGTCGCAGCGCCGCTTGTCCGGCGGGCAGCAGCTCCGATTGGTCCAGTTCAAAAAACACGGAGTCGAGCGGGGACGTGCTGTTCAACTCGTCCAACGACATCCGAGCGAACAACTCCGCCTCACTCAGCGGCGCCGCTGCCGCCGGCGGTGGCGGCGGTGGTGGTGGCGGTG
>SXOW01000325.1 GCA_005778315.1 Acidobacteriota bacterium | reverse complement strand
ATCGTCTCCAGCAAGTCTGGCACGACGCTGGAGCCCACGCTGCTGACCGACTATTTCTTTGGTCGCATCGAGGCTGCGGTGGGACCCGGGCACGCCGGAGCCAGGTTTGTCGCGATCACGGACCCGGGGTCGCGATTGGAGTCACTCGCGAGCCAGCGAGGATTCCGCGCGGTGTTTCCGGGTGTTCCCAGTGTGGGTGGACGGTTTTCCGCGTTGTCGAACTTTGGTGTGGTGCCGGCCGCACTGACCGGGATCGACGTTAGGTCCTTGCTCGGTCGGGCGCGCGCGATGCGTCAGGCCTGCGGGCCTGACGTCGCACCAGACCAGAATCCGGGTGCGCGATTAGGGCTGGCACTGGGCATCGCGGCGCAGCACGGCCGCGACAAGGTCACGCTCCTGCTGTCTCCGGCGATCACGGCGCTGGCCGGGTGGTTGGAGCAGCTCCTGGCCGAGTCGACCGGAAAAGCGGGGCGCGCGGTCATCCCGGTGGCTGACGAAGACCTGGCGACGCCAGATGCCTACGGCGACGATCGCATCTTTGTCGTCATGCGGCTGAAGGGAGCCGTCGAGCCACGGCAGGCGTCTGTGAACGCGCTTGTGGACGCCGGACACCCCGTGATTGAGCTGATGCTGGATCATCCCCTCGACGTGGGGGCTGAGTTTTTTCGGTGGGAGGTGGCGACCGCGGTGTGCGGAGCGGTCCTGGGCGTGAATCCGTTCGACCAGCCGGATGTCGAGGCCAGCAAGATCGAGACGACGGCGCTCGCGGACGCCTACGAGCGTGGCCTTCCGTTGCCAGTCGAGACGCCGCTCGCCAGCCACGACGGGATCACCTTGTTTGCCGGCTCCGCCGTCAGTGCGCGCCTGACACAGCTGGCCGGGCCGGGGGCGAGACTCGAGGACCTCGTGGCAGCCCACTTGAACCTGGCCCGGCCTGGCGACTACTTCGCGCTGCTGGCCTATCTCGACATGTCCGAGGCGAACCACGCGGCGTTCCAGCGGATTCGGCATCTGGTTCGCGACCGCCGCGGGGTCGCCACCAGTGTCGGGTTTGGGCCTCGTTTCCTGCACTCGACAGGACAGGCGTTCAAAGGGGGGCCGGACAGCGGCGTGTTTCTCCAAGTGACCTGTGACGACCCGAACGATGTGGCGATTCCGGGTCGACGGGTGACGTTCGGGGTCGTCAAAGCGGCGCAGGCCCTGGGGGACTTGCGCGTGTTGACGCAGCGTGGCCGGCGCGCGCTCCGGATCCATCTGTCCGGCGATGTGGGCGCCGGGCTCGACCGCCTCGAGCAGCTTGTATTGGCTGGCCTCGAATGAGGTCGACCCGAAGGCAGCGTGGGTGCGTCTCAGGCGCCCGTCCAGACGGGCGGACGCTTGGCCATGAAGGCTCCCACCGCATTGTGAAAGTCTTGGCTGGTGTAGCAGGTGGTGACCAGATCGTCGCCCGCGTCAGCAGCGCCGCGGCGGTGCACCTGGAGTCGCCGGACCATCTCTTTCGTGGCGGCAATCGTCAAGGGGGCATTGGCGGCGATCCGCGCGGCGGTCTCGGTGACGACGCGGTCCAAGGCGTCCCCGTCAACGACCCTGGTGGCCAGCCCGACGGCGAGCGCCTCGTGGGCGTCAAGCAGTCGCCCGGTGAACATCAGGTCCTTGACCCGTGCCGGTCCGATCAAGTCCATGAGTCGAGCGCAGTTGGACGCCGACAGGCAGTTGCCGAGCGTGCGGGCGACCGGGATGCCAAACCGCGCCGACGGACCGCAGATACGCAAATCGCAGGCCATGGCCATCACACAGCCGCCGCCGACCGCGACACCGTTCACGCGCGCGATGGTCGGTTTCGACACCCGCTCGAGTACGCCGATGACGTGGTCGAGGCGCGTTTCGTACGCCAACGCCTGTTCCGGGGTGCGGAGACGTTCGAACTGACTGATGTCGGTCCCCGCGACGAACGCACCGTCATCTACTCCCTGGAGGATCAGCACCCGGATGGCTGGGTCCGCCTCGACCGTCTCGCAGGCTGTCACCAACGCGTCGTACATCGCCCAGGTCATCGCGTTCCTCGATTCCGGGCGGTTGAAGGTGAGGGCGGCGGTCGGACCGTTGACGGCGAAAATGGTATGCGACGTAGACACGGGTCGTTTCTCCTGATAGGGCCTGGCCGGCCATGACAATGACACGACCGCTGGACGGGATACGCGTGCTGGACGTGACCCAGGTGATGGCTGGGCCGTTCTGCGCAATGCTACTGTGCGACATGGGGGCGGACGTAATCAAGGTGGAGCCACCCGGCGGCGACTCGACCCGGCGCATGCCGGGCGCCGTGGGCACCGATAGCCCGAGTTTCAATGCGGTCAACCGCGGGAAACGCGGGATCGTCCTCGATCTCACGCACGCCGAGGGTCGCGAGGCCGCGCGCCGGCTGGCGCGATCGGCCGACGTGCTGGTCGAGAACTATCGACCCGGGGTACTGACCAAGTTCGGCCTGGGCTACGAAGCGCTGTCGCGGGAGCATCCGGGCTTGGTCTATGCGTCCATCTCCGGCTACGGTCAGACAGGGCCGGCCTCTGGGAAGGGCGGGTTCGATCTGGTCGCGCAGGGGGTCTCCGGGCTGATGTCGATCACTGGCGAGGCGGGCCGGCCTCCGGTGAAGGTCGGGATCCCCATTACCGATCTGGGGGCTGGCCTGTTCGGCGTGGCCGGGATCTTGGCCGCCTTGATGGCCCGGACCAAGACGGGGCGGGGTCAGCACGTCGACACCTCTCTTCTGGATGCCGGGGTGGCACTGTCGGTGTGGGAAGCCACGCAGTACTTTTCGGGGCGCGGTGTACCTGACCGCTTGGGTTCTGCCCATCGCATGAACGCGCCCTACGAAGCGGTCCGCTGTGCGGATGGCTACGTCACGATCGGCGCCGCCAACGATCGCACGTTCGAACGATTGTGCGCTGCATTGGAACATCCGGAGTGGACGACCGATCCTGACTACGCGGACAATGCCCGTCGGGTGACCAATCGGGCGGCGCTCGCAGCCCGCATCGAGGCCGTCCTGTCGACCCACCCGCGGGACCATTGGCTGGCGCTCTTCGAGGGGCACGGCGTACCGAGCGGACCCATCAACACCTATGCGGAGGTGCTGGCCGATCCGCACGTTCTGGCGCGCGAACTGGTAGTCGAGACCGACCATCCCACCCTGGGCCGGATACAGACGCTCGGGACGCCCATCAAGTTGTCAGACACCCCGCTGCGGCCAGGCCGGCCGGCCCCACTCCTTGGCGAGCACACCGACGCGGTGCTGGACGGAGTGGGATTCTCGGCTGACGAGATTGCGGCCATGCGCAAACGGCGCGCCGTGGCCTAGTCGTGTCCTAACGAAGAGGAGCATCATGACGGACCGAGTGCATCGAGTAGCCGTGATTCCCGGCGATGGGATCGGGAAAGAAGTCGTGCCGGCGGCGCGAACCGTGATCGACGCGGTTGGCGAGCGGCGTGATTTTTCGTGTATCTGGACCGATTTCGACTGGTCATGTGAACGGTATGCCGCGACCGGCAGCATGACCGGTGGGGGCTCCATTGAGGAGTTGGCGGACCACGACGCGATTTTCCTGGGCGCGATCGGGTATCCGGGCGTGGCCGACCATGTGTCGCTCTGGGGCCTGCTGATTCCGATTCGGCGACGATTCGCGCAATACGTCAACCTGCGGCCGGTGCGCCTCTTCCCCGGCGTACGGACGCCGTTAGCGGACCGCGGGCCCGAGGATATTGATTTCGTGATCGTCCGTGAAAACAACGAGGGGGAGTATTCCGAGATCGGCGGCCGTCTCTACGCCGGGACACCGGCGGAACTGGCGGTGCAGCAATCAGTCTTCACGCGCGTCGGCGTCGACCGCGTCTT
>SXOW01000324.1 GCA_005778315.1 Acidobacteriota bacterium | reverse complement strand
GCTTTGCTGGGGCGATACGCGTGGTCGCTGACACCGCTGTTGCGCTGGAGCTCCCGTGAAATCGAACTCCGGTGCCGGCCCACGATCTCGGCGATCTCGGCTTGGTTGACGTCGTATCGTCTCAGCCGCGCGATCATGTATCGTTCGTCTGAGGTGATCTGGTGATACCTCATCAGCGACTCCCCTTTCTTACCAGTTGGAGGAATCGTCGAGTATCCCAGATCGCCTCACTCGCGGCGAACCGGGGTGTTGCACTTAGTATCTGAATTCGCCCCGTCCAACATGCCGCTGCAGCCGACGAGCGGCGTCGAACCGGCCGTGCAGTCGCCAGCGGAGAATTTCGCCGCTCGCGGCTGCGCGGCAGGTCGTTAGACCGTGTTTAATCCAATCGGACAAACAGTTGAGAGTCGCTGCCTACCAAGCTCCGGTACTTCCCGCTGGTTCGACAGAACTCGCCCTGAGTCTCATTCGTGAGCGAGTCGAGTGGTGCGAGTCCGAGGGCGTCGAGATTCTGTGTTGCCCGGAGGGCGTAATGGGAGGCCTCGCTGACTACGCGCCGCAGCCGATGGCCTTCGCGATCGACGTCGAAGGTGGACAGCTGCACACCGCGCTGGCGCCTTTGGCGAGCGATCGAGTCACAACGATAGTCGGATTCATGGAGCGTGCACCACGGGGTCGGCTCTTCAACTCCGCTGCGGTTTTTCACCGAGGCTCCGTCATCGGCGTGTATCGCAAGCTCTATCCGGCGATCAACAAATCGGTCTATGCGGCTGGCGACAAGATGCCGGTCTTCACCGTCGGCGATCTGACGTTCGGGATCGTTATCTGTCTGGACTCAACCTACTACGAACCAGCCAGAATCATGGCCGCGCAGGGGGCGGCCGCCCTGTTTGTGCCGACGAACAATGGCATGCCTCTTACAAGAGGTGGGCCCGAACTGCCCGCGGAAGCAAGGAACAAGGACATCGCTCGGGCGGTGGAGAACGGCGTGTCGGTCGTGCGTGCGGATGTGGTCGGGCGAACCGGTGATCTCGTGTCCTACGGATCATCCGGGATTGTCGGCCGAAGTGGGACCGTACTCGGAGCGGCGCAGAGGCTCGAGATCGGCCTGGTTGTTGCGGACATCAAGACCGCACCACGCGAGCCGCGGCCGGGATGGGACGCCGCGAGGAATCCTGCTGTGGCGAGTGAATACGCGCAACTGGTAGCCAGAGCGTTCGCAATCAATGAACACTCCACACCTAACATCGCGGTGGACGGTCAGGGCGCGGTCGTCAACGCCAGGACCGCATAGGCGGTGGCGACGTCGCGCATGAACCGTCCTCGGTCGGAATCGGGCTCTCGCTCTTTGTTCAGCGACGTGGCGGTCCAGGAACCATCCGGATGCTGATGTCGACGCAGCCACGTGAGCCCGCGCTCAACCGATGCCGCACCGGTGGCGTGTCTGGCCACAGCGGAGCGCTGAAGCGCTAGCGTCACCAACCCCGTGGCGTAGCCGTCGCTGCTCACATCGACCTGCGTGCCATCGCCACGCTCGAACGGACCGAGCGAGGACAAGCTCCAACCGCCATCCGGACGTTGGAGGAGCATCGCCTCCTCGGCTATCGCCTGCTCCTGCGGGGCTGTCAGGGTATCAGGGAGCACCGTGGCAACCCAGAGCGCCATGAGGCGGTTGAACAGGTGCTGGCTGTCGGCGGTGCGGCTGAGATACTCGCGCAGCCTCGCGACCTGCGGTGCGACGCTGGGACTCGACGTGTAGTCGCCGGGGGCACGTGCCACGGCGACCCCCGCCAAGGCCGCCCCGAAATACGGCGCGGTCGCCGATTCCCACGGCTCGAGGCGGAAGTCGAGCCACGGCCACTCACCGCTGGGGAGCTGGAGCGCCCAGAGGTTCGCGAACGCTCGGCGCGTGGTGTCGCTCAATGTCCCGGTCTTGTCATCGCGATTGGACAAGATCAACGCGTTGAGAACGGCTTCCGTCCCACGCGATTCGAGACTCTTGCCCGCGCGGTACGCCTCATCGCTGTAGAACGGCTCAACCTCGGCCCACGCCGTCACCCGCGTTTCGACGTCGGCCAGCATGCGGCGCTCAACCGCGCCCGGCTCCTCGGTCTGACGGAGCGCCGTTCGGGCCAACGCAAACGGCGCCGTCGTATGACAGGACACGCAGGCCGTGCCGTGGTCCCGCGCCGCGGTCGGCCAGTCCATCCACCAGCCCTGTCGGGCGTCCAGATACTCGGTCGCGGCCACCGGGTCCCACGACGGGTCCCGGGGCTGTGCCACGGCGTGATTGGCGGCCCCAGGCAGGACACACCCCATCAGCGTGAGAACACCCAATCGCTTGCGAATCCGCATACCACCTTCTTGCTCGCTCCAATGCCGGCGGCCGAGTGACGCCCTCACTCCGGCAGCGCGAAGACGTACCGCGCGTTGCCCCCCTCAGGCTGGTAGATCTCCGGGTTGAGCGACGCAGTGAGGCTGCGGAAGACGCCCCCCATGGCAGCCGGGACGGCGATGAACTGCCGTCCGCCGGCCTCGTAGGTAATCGGGTACCCGTGCGCCGACGCGGTGAGACGCGTTTCCCAGACCACCTCGCCGGTCTCGATGTCGAACGCCTTGTAGAAGCGGGCGCCGTCACCGGCGAAGACCAATCCGCCCGCGGTCGTCAGGGCTGAGGTCAGGAACGGCGCTCGCTGCTCGTGGCTCCACAGCTCCTCCATCGTCCGCACGTCGTAGGCGGCCAGCTTCCCAACATTCCCGTTACTGCCCGGCATCTCGAGCAACTCATAGCGGCCGGCGGTTCCGCCGCCCCCCTCGATGAACTCCACCTCGCGGCCGGTCAGATTCATGCACGCCTGGTGAAGCGGAATAACGAGGGCACCGACACCCGGATGGTAGGCCGATGCCTGCCAGTTGTGGCCGCCCAGCAGGCTGGGGCAGGCGAACACCCGCTGGCCAATGGCGATGTCCCGCAGGTCCTCTCGGTAGGTCAGCGCGCCCGTGGCCCGGTCGATCGACTCGAAGACGTCCTGGTGGACGGTCTCGCGCAGGTCGACCAACGCGCCGGTCGTCCGGTCGAGCTTCCAAAGGATGCCGTCTTTGCCGATCGTGAAGAGCCACTTGTCGTCGTCCGCATCCACGAGCACCCGCTCGTACACGATGTCAAGGTCGAGCGTCTCGCCCGGCGCATGCTGGAAGTACCACTGCACCTGTCCGGTACGTGGGTTCAGCGCCAGCGTCGAGTTGGTATACAGCGCGTCCTGCCGGGTCGTCATGCCGCGGCTCGCCGCCACCCACGGCTTCGCTTGCGCGGTGCCGATGTAGAACAGACCGAGATCCGCGTCATAGCTGCCCGGGATCCACGAGTCGCCCCCCGCGCGCAGATACAACGGCGTATCGCCCCATGAGGCATCGTTCGGATCGCCCGGTTGTGCGATGGTGGCGGTCCGCCAGAGTTCCTGGCCGGTCTCCGGATCGTGACCGCTAATGAAACAGCTCTGCTGCTTGTATCGCTCGCAGCCGTTGGTGCCGGTGACCACGACGCCGTTGGCCACGACCGGACCGGCGTTCTGCCTGAAGCCCAGGGTGTAGTCGGTCTTGACCGTCCGCCACACTTCCCCGCCGGTGCGCGCGTCGAGCGCGACCACCGCGGCGTCGGCCGTGGCCAGGAACACCTTGTCGCCGTAGAACGCCAGCGTGCGGGTGGCGCCCCCGGTCGCATCGTCCGGCAGCGGCGCTCGGTACACCCAGATCACGTCGCCAGTCGCCGCATCGATCGCCTGCACCACATTTCCCGGACTGGCGAGGAACATCACGCCGTCATGCACCAGTGGCGTCGTCTGGTGGTTGCCCGGCCGGATGGCGATGGACCACGCCAGCTTCAGATCGGCCACGTTGTCGCGCGTCACCTGATCGAGCGGGCTGTAGCCGTGGCCGTTCCGCGTGCGCCGCCAGCTCAGCCAGTCCCCGGGTGGCGGGTCCGAGAGCATGGCGTCGGTCACCGGGCTCAGCTCGTGCGGCACCTCCTGGTTGACGAACCGTGACGTTCGGCGCTGCACCCGCTCGCCCGCTTGCGCCGCGCGGCGCGCGTCGGAGATATCCGCGGCGTCGCCGATCACCAGGCCAGCATCCGCAGTCAGGGTGCGTTCACCGGGTACGGCGCCGTTCGACTCCAGCAGGTACGCCACCAGATCGACGTAGGACTGATCGGTGAGCGAACCGGCTTGCCCAGGCGGCATCTCGTCGCGCAGATAGGCGAACAGGTCATCGGTCGTCTGTCCCGCCCAATCGTCGAGGAACGCCACGCCGGAGAGGGGTGGGGCATGCACCATGCCCTCCAAAGACGGACCATGACAGTCTTGGCACTGCGCGCCGTAGGTCGACCAGCCGTTGGCCGCCTGGTCCGTGGTGAAGGCCCCGTCCGCCGAGGCGGGTTGTGCCCCCGCCACGACGACACCTGCCGCGCCGGTCACGGCACCCGTCACCATCAGCGTGGCGAGCCAGCGGGAAGCGGCCATCGTGACAACATCCGCTCCCGGCCAACGCGGGCCGCCGACTCCGCCACAGATTCCCTTCGACATGATGTGCGCTCCTCGGTGCGGTCGAACCGCGTCCGTCTATCGCATGGCCGTTCGTGTCATCGTTATATCACCAACACGGTGGGGGCGGCACCGCGCGTTGGAACAGCGAAGCCTTCGCGCCAGACGACCAGACAGGTCAACGTCCGTGCGGGGTTGGGTGCGCGCGTGTCGTGTAGGGAGGACCAAAGGGAGGCGGGCCCTCGGACGTGGTTCGGCAGCCGCGTCCGAGAGCCCTAAGCGAGGGCCGTGTCGCCTGCATCAGCGTGGCTCACTCGCCTATGAGCGGTATCGGCGGGATCACCGCGAAACTGCAGCCGTCAGGAGTGAAACCGCTGACGTCCCCGAATTCGCGAACGGGGTGGATTGGTGTCGCCACCACCATCCCGCAAGCGCCGTGGCAACAGCCGCTAGTCCCCCGTACCCTTGGTGACCAGCTTTTGCACCCGCCAGTTGATCAGCTCGGCCACCCAGATCTCATCCTCGGATGGGCACGCGATGCCATGAATCCACCCGAACTCGCCGAGGTTGCGGCCGGGCTGGCCGTACACGCCCAGTACCTCTCCTTGTAGCGACACCTTGTAGACCCGGCTTGGATAGATATCGCCGACGAACAGTACCGGGTCAGGCCCCGGCGTCATGCACAGCGCATCGGGGGCGCCGGGGGCCAGCGCCCCGGAGGTGCCGTTCGGGTTGGCGCGCCCATAGACCACCCTGCCCCGGGTCACGTCGACCGGCACGTCGATCGTAAACTCCCGAATGTAGGTGCCGTCGGGTTCGAACACCTGGATCCGGCGGTTGCCGCGATCCGCCACGTAGATTTCGTCCGCCGGCGACACCGCGATGCCATGCGGGGTGTCGAACTGTCCGGGCGCGCTGCCGAGCGACCCCCAACTGGTCACCCACTCGCCCCGGGCATTCGCCTTCCCGATCCGCGAGTTGATGTAGCCGTCGCTGAAGTAGGAATTGCCGTCCGAATCCCACGCCACGTCCGTAGGCTGGTTGAAGCTGTTGTCCTCATGTACCGGCAGCGGCCACCGGGGGTTGTTCTGCTCAGGAATATTCACCGCCACGCCTGCCCGCTCGAGCAGTTTGGCCATCTCTGTCTGATAGTCAGGCGGCACGATGAGGTGCGAGGCCTCCCCTTTGCGGCCGAACACCCAATCCACATGCCCCTCTGGCGTGAAGCGCAGGATCATGTTCGAGCCCTTGTCGACCACCCAGATGTTGTCCTGAGGGTCGACGCGCACGGCGTGCGCGTAGGACCACGCGTTCAGGTTCTTGCCAAGCTCGCGCACAAAGTTGCCGTTTGCGTCGAACTCGAGGAGCTGCGAGGCGGTGGCCATATAGGACGGCCCGGTCGAGTTACCACGCGAGAAGACAAAGACGTGCCCGCGTGCGTTCACCGCGACGCCCGCGATTTCACCAAAGTGGATGTCGTGAGGCAGTTTCAGCGGATTGGGCACCGACTCGAACGGCAATTCCGGCACGCTCTGGGCGCGGGCCGGGGTCACCAGCAGGCCCAGCAACAGCGCGGCAAGCAGGACACGTTTCACCACACACCTCCTGATCATGTTGACGATCGTCGCGGAAGCCGTAAGCGCGGAAGCCCGCAATCGCGGAAGCCGCAATAATAGACGATGGCGTCGATAGATAGCCCGTACGAGCGCAGAGACGGCTACAATACGGTGACCACCGCCTTCTCGAAGGTCGAGTATGACGCCGACGATCCCTTCTGTGAGCGACCGTGTCGGACGGCTCCTGGCGGCCATCGGGCTGTGGGCCCTCGCGGTGACTCCACTTGGAGCTGCGGACGCGCCGCTGGCGGACGCGGCGAAACAGCAGCACTGGGAACAGGTCCACACGCTCGTCGCCGCCGGCACCGACGTCGACACGGCACAGCCTGACGGCGCCACCGCCCTGCACTGGGCGGCGTACTGGAACCACACGCCGACGCTCGAGCTGCTGATCCGGGCCGGCGCGCATCTGGACGCCGCCAATGAGTACGGCACCACGCCGCTGTGGGCCGCCTGCGCCAACCGGCACGCCGACGCGGTCCGCCGTCTGCTCGCGGCAGGCGCCGACCCGAACCGTCGTCTCGGGACCGGCGAGACCCCACTGATGCGGTGCGCGCACACGGGCGACCCGGTGGCGGTGCGCGCACTCATCGCCGCCGGCGCCGACATTGACGCGACCGAGCCGGAGAAGGGACAGACCGCGCTGATGCGCACGGTCGCCATGGGGCATCCCGACGTCACCGCGCTACTGCTCGAAGCGGGCGCCGACGTCAGCGCGCGCACGATCACCGCGCAGCAGCTCAGGGGCACCGCCGAAGAGAGCACGACCAGCCCCCAGGGCGCGACGTATTTCGACGCGGGCGGCTTTACTGCCCTGCTCTTCGCCGCGCGGCACGGTGATATCGCGTCGACCCGCTGGCTGCTCGAGGCCGGCGCCGACGTCAACGACAGGGGGGCGGACGGTAACAGCGTGCTCGTCCTGGCGGCCATGAGCGGACACGAAGATCTGGCCCGCTACCTGCTCGATCGCGGCGCCGACCCGAACGCCGACGGTGCCGGCTACACAGCGCTGCATGCCGCCGCGCTGCGGACCCTGCCTGCGCTGATGGCGGATCTGCTCGAACGCGGGGCCAATCCGGACCCTGTGCTGGTCAAGAGCACCCCGGTGCCGCGCTGGACCTATGAGCACATCTTTACGCTGCGCGAGAAGGGGGCCACCCCGCTGCTCCTGGCCGCCAAGTATCTGGAGCCTGACATGGTCCGCCTGCTGGCGGAATACGGCGGGGATGCGCTGCGACCACAGGAGGACGGCACGACGCCGCTGATGGCGGCCGTCGGGCTGGGCGCGAGCCGGAGCACCACCCGGCGAAACCGACTCATCGCGCCCGAGCTGGTCTCGGCGGAATGGGCTGATGACGAGGCCGTCCGCGAGACCGTACGGGCGCTCCTCGACGCCGGGGCCGGCGTCGCCATCGACGCGCTCGGGCCCGCCGGCAACACGGCCCTGCACACCGCAGCCCGGAATCGGTTTCCCGCCACGACCGAGCTCTTGCTGACCGCGGGAGCCAGCGCCGACATCGAGAACGAGGACGGCACCGCCGCGCGGGAGCTGATCGAACGACTGGAGACGGGGCAATGAAGAAGTGCGTCCTGGAGACAGGCAGGTCGGGACGGCTGCGTCGCGGCCTGGTCACCGTCGCTGGGCTCGCGTGTCTCATCGGCGCGAGTCCGAGTCCTGTGAGGGCGCAGGCGGCCGACATGGATGCGGAGACCGCCAGGGCGATGCTGAACCGCTACTGCGTCGCGTGTCACAACGAACGAACCCGCACGGCCGAGCTGACGCTGGACAGCCTGGACCTGGCGCACGTGGGCGAGCACGCCGACACCTGGGAGCAGGTCATCCGTCGGCTCAAGGCGAACGCGATGCCCCCGGTCGGGCGTCCCCGTCCAGATACGGCGACCACCCGACAGCTTGTCGCATGGCTGGAGACCGAGCTCGACCGCGCGGGGCTGGCCGCCCCCGATCCGGGTCGACCGGCCATCCATCGGTTGAATCGCGTCGAGTACGGCAATGCCGTTCGCGACCTGTTCGACCTGGACGTGGACGTCAGCGCCTTGCTGCCGGCCGACGACGAGGAAGACGGCTTTGACAACATGGCCGACGTGCTGTCGGTCTCGCCCACGCTGATCGAACGCTATCTGTCAGCGGCGCAACGGATCAGCCGACTGGTGGTTGGTGACCAGACGCTACGCCCGGTGGCCGAAATCTATCCCGTGGACGGAGCGCTGGACCAGAACGACGCAGTCAGCCTCGACCTGCCGCTCGGGTCGCGCGGCGGCACCGTGATCGAGCACAACTTCCCGGTCGACGGCGACTACGTCATCCGCGTCACCCTGAGAAAACAGGAGTACGGCTACGCCCGTGGAGTGGGGCAGCCGCATCTGCTCGACCTCAGGCTGGACGGTGCGCGGCTCGACACCTTCGTCGTGGGTCGCGTGTGGGAACACGGACAACTCCCCCCGATGGGCTACGCGGGCAAGTTCGAGCAGGTCTACGACGGCAGTTCATTCCCGGAGTGGGAGCGCTATGCGCTCACCGCAGACGAGGGGCTCGAAATTCGTACCACGGTCTCCGGCGGCCGGCACCGGGTCGGAGTCGCCTTCGACCGGCGGTCCGCGGTGCCGGACGGCATCCTGCCACTGCCACTCGACCGGTCCTCGTACTCCTACGGGCAGGACGAGATGCAGGACGGCAACCCGGCCATCTCTGGCATCGAGATCCTCGGTCCCTTCAACCCGACCGGCGCCGCCACCTTGCCTAGTCGCAGCCGAGTGTTCGTCTGCGAGCCCGCCGGGGCGCAGGAGGCGGCGTGTGCCCGCGACATCCTCGCGACGCTCGCAGGCCGGGCCTACCGGCGGCCGCCCTCCGACGACGACGTCTCGCTGTTGATGGCGTTCTACGAGGATGCGCGGGCCGAACGAGACAACTTCGACGACGGTATCCAGGCCGCCATCGAGCGCCTCCTGGTCGATCCAGAGTTCCTGTTCCGTATCGAAACGGACCCGACCGGGGTCGGCGCCGATACCGCCTATCAGCTCAGCGATCTCGAGCTGGCCTCCCGGCTCTCGTTCTTCCTCTGGAGCAGCATTCCGGACGACGAACTGATCGCGCTGGCCGTCGCCGGTCAGCTCGGCCACACAGACGTGCTCGACCGACAGGTCGACCGGATGCTGAACGACCCGCGTTCTCGCGCCCTGGTTGAAAACTTCGGCGGTCAGTGGCTCCAGCTCCGCAAGCTCGTCAACGCGGTCCCCGACACCGCCACCTATACGGCGTTCGACGAGAACCTGCGGGACGCCATGCGCCGCGAGACCGAGCTCTTTCTCGAAGCCGAGATCTTGAGCGACAGCCCGCTGGTCGATCTGCTGCGTGCCGACTACACGTTCGTCAACGAACGACTGGCCCGGCACTACGGCATCCCCGACGTCTACGGCCCCCACTTCCGCCGGGTCCCGCTCCCGGACACTCGGGGCGGACTGCTCGGGCATGCCAGCCTGCTGACGATCACCTCGTACGCAAACCGCACGTCCCCGGTCGTGCGCGGAACGTGGCTGCTCGAGAACATCCTTGGGACACCGCCGCCACCGCCACCGCCAGACGTCCCGAGCTTGCCTGGCACGCGCGCCGACGGGGTACCGGCCACGATGAAGGAACGCCTGGCGCAGCACCGTACGAACGCCGTCTGCGCGAGCTGTCACGCGGCCATCGACCCGCTCGGGTTCGCACTGGAATCCTACGACGCGATCGGACGCTGGCGCGCCACCGACGGCGGCGGCACGCCGTTCGACACTGGTGTCCCGATCGACGCGTCCGGGACGCTGGTCGACGGCACCGAGGTGCGAGAGCTGTCGGGCCTCAGGGCGGTGATCCTCGCCCGCCAGGATCAGTTCGTGGACACTGTCAGCGAGAAGCTGCTGACCTATGCGATCGGGCGCACGCTTGGCCCGAGCGATATGCCGGTCGTTCGGCAGATCGCGCGTCAGACCTCACCAGACCAGTTGACCTGGTCGTCACTCATCACCGCCATCGTGAAGAGTCCGCCGTTCCGGATGCGAAGGTCAGAATCATGATCATTTCCAAGCGAGCCATCCCTCGACGCACGGTGCTTCGCGGCGTCGGCGCCACCCTGGCGCTGCCACTGCTGGAGCGCATGGTCCCGACCACCGCGCTGGCGCGCGCGGCCGCCACGCCGGTCGTCCGGTTCTGCACCGTCTATGTGCCCAACGGCATCGTGATGGAGCGCTGGACGCCAGCCGAAGAAGGCAGCGCGTTCACCTTCACACCGACCCTGCTCCCGCTCGAACCCTTCCGCGACCAGCTGCTGGTGCTGAGCGGTCTGGACAACACCGGCGCCCAGTCGCGCACGGGGGCATCCGGCGCCCACGCGAAGCCGGCCGGCGCGTTCATGACGGGCATCGAACCGCTGCCGACCACCGGCAGCGCCAGCCTGTCGCTCGGCATCTCGCTGGACCAGATCATCGCGAACCGTCTCGGGCAGGACACGCCGCTCCCCTCACTCGAGTTGGGGCTGGAGGGCGCCGACACCGTGAATGGCGTCGGCACCTGCGACGTGGGGTTCAGCTGCGCCTACCAGAATCGCCTGGCCTGGAGCGGCCCATCGACACCGCTCCCGGTGGAGACCAACCCCCGCGTGGTCTTCGACCGGCTGTTCGGCAGCATCGACAGCACCGACCCGGAGGTACGCCGAGCCCGCCTCCGACGACAGAGCAGTATCATCGACTCGGTGCTGGACAAG
>SXOW01000035.1 GCA_005778315.1 Acidobacteriota bacterium | reverse complement strand
TGAACGTCGGTGTGGGTTTCGTCGATGCCGAGCTCAAGACCGGGGAGGCGCTGCCGAGGATTCCCCCGCTGCGCGGACGGGTGAGTGTGGACCTGCCCTACCGCGGCTTCAGGCTCAGTCCTGAACTCACCGTGGCCGCTCGTCAAAACCAGGTGTTTCGTGGTGAGCGCGAGACGAGCGGATACTCTCTGTTCAACCTGAGAGCCTCGTATGTCCTGGCTAGGCCACACGTGGCCCACATCTTCAGCGTCAACGGCTACAACCTGACCAACGAGCTGTACCGGAACCACACGTCGTTCATCAAAGACTTCGCGCCGGAGATTGGACGGGGCGTCACACTGGGCTACTCGGTCAGGTTCTTCTAGCTCGCCGCGCACGGCAAGCACGGTCCGGCTGAACCGCCACGACCTTTCTCGGGTTCGGTGCCCCTGGGGTCAATTCCCGGTCACATCGGGCCCGATGCCGCTGAGGAGCGCCTGCACAAGCGCGCGTTGCCCCGGATTCGCGTCGGTGGCCAGCGCCAGGCGCCACGCGTTGCGTGCGCGTCGGTGGTCACCGCCGCGCTCGGCAATCTGGCCGAGCAGCTTGAGTCCGTCGAATGTCGGCTCCTGGGCGAGGGCCTGCTCGCAATACCGTAGCGCCTCGGCGTCGCGACCCGCGGTGAACATCGACGCGGCCAGCTCCAGGTCCAACGTGGCTCGGGACCCGAAGTCGGTGACCAGGTCGCTCGGGGCCGGCGGATGGCGGTCGAGCGCCGCCATGATGGCGGGTAGCCGATCGTCGTAGAGGGTCCGTGGCGCGGAGAGCTCCAGCCGCATGTTGTCGTCGGTATTGAATGGCGCGTCGCCCGCGAATGCCTCGGTGCCGCGCTCATCCAGCCTGAGTTTTACCAACAGGTCAGCGGGATAGCGGACAAAGGCCTGGCCCACACTCGCACGTACGGCTGGGTCCGCGAACTTGCGGTTCATATTGTCGAGCGAGAAGCGAATCGGCTGGGCTGACCCCAGGAGAATCAGGTCACGGTCTTTGAAGGCGACCACATGCGGGAACACGTGACGAAAGGTCGCCACCACTTCCCTGGCCGCGTCTTCCGACATCCCGTACAGATGAAACCACTGAGCGAATACGCCGTCCTCGGCGAGCCGTGACGCCGCCAGTTCAAAGAAGTCCTGGGTAAAGAGATTGGCGACGCCGGTCATCCAGGGGTTTGAGGGCTCGGAGATGATGACGTCATACGCCCCCTCCTGCCGCCGGAGTTCGCTGCGCGCGTCACCCATGACGAGACGCAGGCGCGGGTCGTCGAGTGGACGACCGTTGATGCCGTCGAAAAATCGCGAGGCGTCCACCACGGCCGGTTCGATCTCGAAGGCGTCGACTTCGCGTACGGGGTGCGTGAGCACCGCGCCGGCGGTCATCCCACTGCCGAACCCGATCACAGCCACCCGGTCGGTCCGGTCGGCTGCCATCAGAGGCAGGTGACCGAGGAGCGTCTGGGTCTCAATGTCGCCGGCGCCGTTGGACGCGTCCGTCTTGCCGTTGATCTTCAACAGGACGTACCGGTCGACCCGCTGCACCGAGACCGACGCGGTTGGGCCATCCTGATAGAAGAGCAACTCGTGTGACGCCAGCAGGTCGCGTAGACCCTGGTCATCGTTGGTCGCATACTCGGCCGCACCTTGGTAGAAACCGAAACTCAGGGTCAGCCGGCGGGCCCCGCCGTCCAGCGCGAGAATCAGAACGACGGCGAGCGCGGTGGCCCCGGTGAGACCTGGACGTGGGACGGGAAGACGAACGAGAAGGCTGAGCGCCAAGGCAAGGGCGAGGAGGACGCCAATCTGCAACGACGTGCTCAGTCCAACGCCGGCGACCAGCAAGCCCGACGCGGTCAGCGCTCCCACTGCCGAACCAGACAGATTGGCCGCGTAGAGCGAAGAGAGCACGGTGGGCCCGTCGTCTCCCCGTCGGCTGGGCACCAGGCTGATCACCACCGGCAGCAGCGCACCCAGACAGAAGGTGCTCGGCAGCATGAGCGCCGCCGCCAGCAGGAACTGTGCGAGATAGATTGCGGTGCCGCCCCCATCCGCCCACCGAAACAGATCGAGGAAGAGCAGGGGCAAGCGGCCGCCAATGTGGAGACTGAGGAACGCCAGGCAGGCTGATCCGACCAGGAGTGCGATCGCGTGGACCCGGGTCACCAGATGTCGACGAACCCAGGCCGCCGAGGCCCAGGACCCGAGAGCGATTCCGGCGAGGAAGGTCGAGAGTGTAATCGACACGCCGTAGACCGACGAGCCGTAGACCATCGACAACGTGCGGGTCCAAGCAACCTCATAGAGCATGGCGGTGCCGCCCGAGACCGCCAGCAAGGCGTAGAGCGCTCGCGGCGCGGACGACGCCGGGACCCCGAGGGACTCGCCCCCGGTTGGCGGGGCATCCCCCGACGGTTCCACCGAGGACGCGCCCCATTGGTGGCGCGTCAGCCAGACCGCACCACTGACGAGGAGGTTCGCGACGACGGCCGTCGTCAACGTGCGCGAGAGACCGGCCTGCGGAAACAGCACGAACACCGCGACCAGGGGGCCCATGACACCGCCGGCCGTATTGACGGCGTACAACCATCCAAGTGTGCTGGCTCGTGGCGTGTCATCCGCGTGGCGCGAATCCAGCGCGCGCATCAGCAGCGGGAGCGATGTGCCCATGGCGACCGTTGCCGGCAGGAGCACCAGCACACCGAGGGCCAGCTGCGCGGCCGGCGGCGCCCCGTCGAGGATGCGAAAGAGCCAAGGCGTGGCCAGCGCGTAGAGACCAATCCAGGCTTCGAGGCCAGCGTAGACCGCGACCGGCGGCAGCCGACGAACGAGGCCGCGACCAGCCGCCCAGGCCCCCATCGCCATCCCGCCCATGAAGGCCGCGAGGACCGCGCCCATGGCGACCGGTGTGGTCCCCAGCGACAGCAGTAACAGGCGCGTCCAGATCACCTCGAAGATCAGCGAGGTGGCGCCGGTCAGAAAAAACGCACACAGCAAGGCGAACGACGAGCGTCGTATTCTCACAATTGCACCTTTCGGCACCAGCCGACGAGAGCTTTAGGGTTGGGTACCGAGGCCGGCCTGGGTCAGGAGAAAGGCGTATTGGAGAGCCACGTCGCGGTAGCGCCGATACCGACCTGATACGCCGCCATGGCCGGCGTCCATGTTGGTCTTGAGCAGCAACAGGTTGCTGTCTGTCTTCGCAGCGCGAAGCTTGGCGACCCATTTCGCCGGTTCCCAGTACT
>SXOW01000034.1 GCA_005778315.1 Acidobacteriota bacterium | reverse complement strand
CGCCGGAAATCTGTACGTGGCCGCTGGACTGAATCGGCTCCGTGGCACGAGCGAGACCTTGGACACGGTGGCCGGCGTCCACGTCTTCTCGCCGGACGGTGTGCTGCTCGAGCACATCCCGATTCCGGAGGACACGATCACGAATGCCGCGTTCGGCGGCCCGGACCTGCGGACCCTGTATGTGACCGCCGGCAAGACGCTCTTCAGTTTCAGGACGGACATAGAGGGGACGCGACGGTGAGGAGGCAACAGAACGCCGCAACGCGTTCTACCCACGCATGACGGACCCGCGATTTCAATTCTGGTGTTGGGAGCCGATTCATCGGCACGAGGGTGAGCTGTATCTGGAGCGATTGCGGGTAGTGTCCTGCCCGTGGTTTGGTCTCTATATCCACTGGTTCCATGCCAGCGACGACGACTCCTTGCACGACCACCCCTGGCCGTTCCTCACGGCCATCTTGCGGGGAGGCTACTGGGAGTACACGCCTGGCGCGAAGGAGACGGTGGTCAAGCAGTGGCATCCGCCGCTGTCGATACGCGCGCGCCCCGCGCATTGGTTGCACCGGGTGGAGATCGAACCGGACCGGAAACCGGTGACCATCGTGCTGCGCGGTCGTCGCGTCCGCGCGTGGGGATTCAAGACGCCGTCCGGGTGGATTCCCTGGCCTCTGTACAAAGCGCAGAAGGCCCGGGGCGCGGTCAATGACTCATCGCGTGCAGCACCACGTTGACGCCGAGCGCATAGCCGTCCGGCGCGAATTGCTCGAAATACCGCGCATCCTCACCTTCGCGCTCCCACGAGTCCTGGATATCCGTGTTGTGGGTCATCGCCACCAGGATGCGCCCGTCCGCGTCGGTGATCACGCGAAAATGCGCCTCGGCGCTGTCGCGCCCCCGTTCCGAGGTCAACCTCCCGCCGGTGCGTCGCCAGAAGCGGATGTTGGAGATCTGGGGTACTTCCCAGATGTTGTACATTCCCTTGAACAGCGGGTGGGTCAACGGCAGATCGACGATCGGGTATTCGCCGGGTGGAAGCACGCGACCGATTTCCGCCGACCACTGGGCCCAGGCGTTGGTCCCCCAGAAGTCGTCGACCCAGAGGAAGCCCCCTTTGAGGAGATACTCTCGAAGGCGGAGCACTTCTTCGCCGCTCAACCCCATGGTGCCGACGTCGGACGCGATCACGAAGGGGCAGGTAAACAGTTCGGGGCTCGTAATCTGGACCACCCAATGGTTCGGGTTGCCACGGTCACTCAGGTCCACGTTGCTCGCGGTCAATTCCGAGAACCGGATCATGAAGTTGACGTCGGCCGCCGGATAGTCTGTGCTCCACCCGTAGCCCTCACGTTCACTCCGCACGCTGGTGTACATCAATCGGCAAAAGGTAAAGCCGTTGTCTCGGTGTTCCGCCGGTTTGAGGCGAGGGGCCATGCGGCTGCCTCCCGAGCCGCCCCAGCCGATCTGTGCAGAGACGGCCGAGCCGACACCGACCGCCAGCAGCACGGCCGCGGTGAGTCGAAGCGTCCATCGGACGGGGATGCGCATGACGTCTGGGCTCGAACAGGGCGTCGTACCGGAGCCCGATTGTGACACAGGCGCAGGTCGGCCCCCTCGCATTCTTTCAGCTGCCCCGCTCGGTCCGGTTGCGCCAGCGCCCCGGCCTGCGCGATCATAGGACGACGGATTTTCAGTGAGGGGGCCGTAGATGAACGCTCGATGGTACGGGTCGGTCGTGGTCGCAGTGTTGTCGCTCGCACCGGCAGTGGTGGTAGGGCAGACCGCTACTCCCGAGAATTGGACCGCGCCCAGGACGGCCTTTGGGCACCCGGACCTCCAGGGGACATGGGCGAACAATCGCGCCACGCCCATGGAGCGCCCCGAGCAGTTCGGCGAGAAGGCCACGCTGTCCGACGAAGAATTGGCTGAGTTGACGAGCCAGATCGCGGTGTTCCGAAACTCGGAACAGGCCGGCGATCTGCTCGGCGATCGCCTGATTCAGCAGGCGCTGGGCAACTCGGAGTTCCAGGACTTCGACGCCGAGACGGGGAACTACAATGCCTTCTGGCTCGTCGACCGGGCCCTCGACAATCGGACCTCGCTGATTGTCTCGCCGTCCAACGGACGTCTCCCGGCGCGGACCGACGCCGCCCAGGCGCGAGCGAGAGAGCGCGCCGCGTCTCGCGGGGGCCCGTCAGACGGTCCGGAAAGCCGCGGGCTCGGCGACCGCTGCCTGCACTTCGCCGTGCCCAGCATGGGCTCCGGCTACAACAGCTATTTCCAGCTCCTGCAGACGCCGGATCAGGTCACCATCATTCAGGAAATGGGTCACTTGGTGCGCACCATCCCGCTGGACGGACGGCCGCACTTGGACGAGAAGATCCCGCAGTGGATCGGGAATGCTCGTGGGCGCTGGGAGGGCGACACGCTCGTCGTCGAGACCCGCAACTATGACCCGCAGAGCAGTTACAGCGATGCGTCCTCGAATCTGGTCTTGGTCGAGCGTTTCTCGCGGGTCGGGCCGACTGTGCTGCGACAGGAACTGACGCTCACGGATCCGGACACCTGGACGAGTCCGTGGACGGTCGAACTCCTGCTCGACGAGAGCCAGGACCTACTCTTTGAGTACGCGTGCCACGAGGGGAACTACGCCATGGCCGGTATTCTCGGCGGCGCCCGCGCCGAGGAACGCGCGGCTGAGGGCGGGCAGTAGCCCGGCCCTGATCCATAACCAACGCCAACAAAAGGAACATCGCCATATGCCATTACGACACGCCGCGACAGCCGTGACCGCTTGCGCGGTCCTCGCATGGTCGATTCCCGTCAGCGCTGGGCAGGAGCGCCCGCGGACCCCCTGGGGCGCTCCGGACCTGCAGGGTATCTGGAACAACTCGACGACGACACCGCTTGAGCAGCTGACGGACGAGGAGGTGGCGCAGGGCCGCGCCGCCGAGCGCCCGGTGA
The DNA here is from genome assembly GCA_005778315.1 of Acidobacteriota bacterium. Classification (GTDB taxonomy): domain Bacteria; phylum Acidobacteriota; class Vicinamibacteria; order Vicinamibacterales; family UBA8438; genus UBA8438. The sequence goes on along the minus strand of SXOW01000034.1, from coordinate 9,618 downwards.
TCGAGGCGACCCGCGGCACCGGCGCCGCGTTCCCCGAACTGGGCGGGGCACTCGAGCAGCCATCTCTGATCGTCGATCCGCCGAATGGGCGGATCTCGATGACCTCGAAAGCGGTGGAGCGCCTGGTCGCGCGCGAGAACGCCCGCGCGGGGCGTGGCGAGTCCGACTCCTGGCTCGATCGGAACTCATGGGAACGCTGTCTGACCCGGACGCTGCCGGTTGGCATGATTCCCAACCTCTACAACGCCAACTACCAGATCTTCCAGACACCCGACTATCTCGTGCTCGTGATGGAAATGATCCACGAGGCGCGGATTATCCCGCTTGATGGCCGTCCGCACGCGTCGGGCGGTATTCGCCAGTGGCTCGGCGACTCGCGTGGCCACTGGGATGGCGACACACTGGTGGTTGAAACCCTCCATTTCAACGACAAACTGGATGGTGGCGACTATCAGCCGTCACATGTTCTGCAGTCGGGCCATCGGGGCACCGGCGAGACGCTGAAGTTGGTTGAGCGTTTCACGCTGACAGACGCGAACACGATCGATTACCGCTTTACGGTGGACGATCCGGAGACGTATACGCGACCGTACACGGCGTCCATCCCGATGGCCCGCACCGCCAGCGATGTCACCCTATTCGAGTACGCCTGCCACGAGGGCAACTACGGGATGGTGAATCTGCTGCATGCCGGCCGTAGCGATGAGGAGCAAGCACTCACGCTTGCGGCGCTGGTCTCGCAGCAGCGGAAGGATGCTGGGCACCCCGGCGTGCGGGAGCCCGCCGTGCCGTTCGTGGCGGTCGACACCAAGCCGTGACGAGAGGATGGTGAGACATGGCGAGACATGACGAGAAGGGACGACACGGTCGTGACACCAGGAGGGAGCGCTCGATGAGAAGCCTCGGACTCGCCGCCGCGTTGCTGTGCGTGTGCATCCTTCCTGCGGAGGGACAACAGACGTCCGGACTGCCCTCACCGACGCTTGCCGTGTCGCCGGCCGACCCTGCCTTGTCCGGCCTCATTCTCGATTCCGTGGCCACGCTCCGTCCGCTCCGCTTCCCCGGGCTGACGACCCGTCCCCTGGGGTCTGGGCTGGATCTGACCGCGCCCATGTCTGGTCTTGGGTATGACCGCCTGTCGGGAAGCCCGTATCGCTGGACGACCGCTTCAAGTTCGGGTGCCGGCATCCGCTTGCGCGGCATCATCCCGCCGACGGGCGGGTCGGCCTGGAGTGGGTCCTTCTCAGCGAGCGGAACGTTCTCCGGTTTCGACAGCAACCTGGATCCGTTTCGCTACGATCCACGCACCGGGGCCAGGACGAACACCCTGACCGGCGAGGCGTGCGTCGGTCAGGGCCTCGCCGGACCCTGCCGCTAGCCGGAGCGGCCGTCGCTTGACAACCGGCGCAGAGGCGATGTGTCCGCTTGGCGCAAGCCGTACCGGGACGCCTCTGTCCCGCCTTGAGAGGCACTGATGAAGATGAGCCGCAACCCTGTCTGGACCCCACTCCGTCGACGTCTGCTCAATGCCGGACTCGCCGTGGCGCTGCTCGCCCACGCCCCGGCCACCGCCTGGGCGCAAGGAGGCGCCCGCGGCCCGGCCGAGCATGCCAGGGTCGAACCGATCAACAACCTGCCGAACCCCTACGAGACCCAGCGCAGCTGGGGCTCTTTGCCGGACGGCCGTACGTGGGGCTCAGTGAGCGCGGTCAACGTCGACGTGGACGGTGTCCACATTTGGGCCGCCGACCGCTGCGGTGCCAATTTGTGCGCCGACTCTGACGTCGACCCGATCGTCAAGCTGGACTCGGACGGCAACGTGGTCCAGGCCATCGGGGCGGAGTTGTTCATGTGGCCGCACGGGATAGACGTCGACAGGGACGGCAACGTCTGGGTCGCCGACGCGGCGACCGTCACGGCGGTTGGCCCGTCGCCCACACCTTCCGGCCGCGGACATACGGTGATCAAGCTCAGCCCGGATGGCGACGTGCTGCTTACCATCGGCACCCGCGGCGAGGCGGGAAACCCGCCGACGCATCTCACGCAACCCAACGATGTCCTGGTTGCCCCGGACGGCAGCATCTTCATTGGAGAGGGTCACGGCGCCCAGTTTCAGGACGAAGCGGAACCGGGAACCGTGAGCCGGATCTCCAAATTTGCCCCTGACGGCACGTTCATCAAGAGCTGGGGATCGTTCGGCTACGGGGCTTCGGAGTTCAAGGCGCCGCACTCGCTCGCGATGGACTCCCAAGGGCGGCTGTTCGTCGCCGACCGCGGTAACCGTCGGATCCAGATCTTCGACCAGGAAGGCGCCCACCTCGACACCTGGTATCAGTTCAGCCGGATCAGCGGGCTGTTCATCGACGATAACGACATGCTCTACGCGATCGACTCCGAGTCAGACGACAACTACAACCCCGGCTGGCGCAAAGGGCTCCGCGTCGGCAACGCGCGCACCGGCGAGGTGCTGTATTTTGTGGCAGAGCATGTCTCGGAGCGGCCCTCTGGCATGGGCGGCTACGGCGCCATGGGTGAAGGTGTGACGGCCGACGCGGCCGGCAACGTCATCGCGGGCGAAGTGGGACCCATCCAAGGACTCACCAAGTTCGTTCCCAGACTGCTACCCGACTGATCCCGATTGGCCCGCCGGGACAATCGCCGCCGCGGGACGCGTGGCGGGGACCTGCGACGACCTCTGGGAGCATCGCCTGCCCCTGAACCACGGGGCGCCGGCCGCGGCCCGTTACTCGCTTCCGGTTCGGCTGGCCCCCCGTAGGGCTCACCACGAGACAGCGCGCCGTGCCCTAGTACATGTATGCAGCGGGATCCTCGAGAACCTGTGCCTCGCGGACCTGTAACTCGTACACATGCAGGTCATGCGGCTCGCCTGCGAAGTATCTGATGTGGGCCGCAAACGTGGCCGCTTTGACGAACCCCATCGCCTCGGCGGTGTGGGTGGCCGCGCGCTCCGCATCGGCCACCACCTCGAACACCAGCTTTTCGAGCTGTGAGTCGGCAGCGCGCGCGATATCCACCAGCGCGTGCAGCAAGGTGCGCCCCACGCCGCGGTTCCGATACTCCGGATCGATGACGATACGCAGTTCGCCAATGTGGCGACGTGCCTCGGCGCGGCTCCGATGCAGAGTGCCGTCGCCGATGATCCGGTCGCCCTCCCATGCGAGCAACGGCAGCACGCGCGCATAGTCGAGCTCGCGCACCCAGCGATCGATCACCTGGGGCGAGGTCACGTCCTCCTTGAGATACAGGCGGTCCGTGGGGGGACCCGCCGGAAGAACTCAAGTAGCGCGGTCCGGTCTTCGGCTGTCATCGGACGCAGGGTGACCTGTCCCCCGGCGATCTGCACGGTCGTCGGCCAGGCGCCGGTCGAAGAGAGCTGAGTAGCGCTTGCCCTCCCGAGGCGATCACGCAAACGTCACGCGTCACGTTGCGCCGCGTTGCACCACGTTCTAGGTTGCCCAACGCGTAGCCGCCTTCTGTGGGACGAGGAGCGTTGGTAGACCGAGTCTGCCCAGGGACTTGCCGATCTCGCGCATGCCCACGCATCATCCAGACCCTTCACTTCTTCTTGAAGGTTGCGCGCCAGCCGGTGGGCTGAACCACGGGCGTCAAGAACCCAGTCTCTGCGAAGCGCTCGACAGCGTAATAGACCTCGGGGTCGACGGCCTCGGCCGCCGAGAGAAGATTGGGCAGCATCCGGCGCGGGCAGAGAGCGTAAACCAGCGACCGGTCGCCCGCATCACTTGTACCTGCAAACGTCGTGACCATCCTTCCGATACCGCTGATGGCGACCGCGACGTCGTGACCATTCCGAGAAATCATCCGAACCACGCACGAGCCAAGCGCGAGCTTACGCTCCACCATGATGCCAACGGCGTTGCCCGTCGCGAATCCCCCCGCGAAGGCCAGGATAAGCAGCGGGGTCTCGCCGACGCGAACGACCGCTTCGGACACGGCCGTCAACCACACGCAAATCTCGATGAAACCGAGGACGACGGCCAGGCGTGTGTGGCCGTGGACGACCGAGATCGTGCGCATCGTGCCGAGCGTGACGTCGAGAACCCGCATCGCGAAGATCGCGAGCGCAATGCCCCAGACAGGAAGTTCGGAAAACAGGCTAGACATGAATCCTTCCTAAGAACAGACGTCTGGATTGGGCCGTGAAGCTGGCACGGTAGCCGCAGACCGAGCTACCGAGGAGACCGGTTTCCGCCCGCGATCATCCGTCACGCGGTGTGGTTGTACCATAGGTTCGGTTTCAGCGTCCGGGACGTGGAAGATCCCCTCGCGGAACGCGGCATCACCATCACCCAGGTTTCATTGGCTCGGCCGTCCGGCGACGTCCATTCTCTTACGTGGGGTCCCATCGGTTAGGGGGTCAGATAGGCCCGCTAGGCGCCCTCTCAAGGGGGCATCGTGCCCGATACGCGCAGAGGGGACGACCGCGCACGGAGACACGGCGCGTCAGGCCGCGCTATCCGATGCGAGGCCACAGTCTCTGCGCGTAAACGACGCGATCGCTGTGCGCGCGTGATGGAAGCGCTTGCGGAAGAGCTCGGGCGAGATCGCCAGAGCTTCAGCCGCTTCGGGTCCGGGGAGTTCGAGAATCTCGCCCAAGACGTAGGCCGCACGATGGGGGCGGTCGAGACATTGGAGCATGCGGGCGACGACGAGTGTGAACACCGCGGGCCGGCCACCGGCCCCCTTCGTCCCATCACCGCGCAGTAAAGGATGCCGGTCCTCGCCAGGCGTCCCGGCGTCGATTGGCGAGGGGGGCGTCCGATATCTGCTATCGTCCTGATGGCGGGGACGGGGATCCCGAGCCTCGTGGAGCGATCATGAGAATCATCGGCATCAGCGGGCTCGCGACGGCGACGCTCGTCATCTGCGGGTCGGCTGCGAGTAGAAGCGCGCAACCGCCGGCCGACGAGGTCACCAGGGCGCAATATGACACCTGGATGACGGAGCTCTCCAACTGGGGGCGATGGGGCGCCGACGATCAGCTCGGCGCGCTCAACCTGATTACACCGGCCAAGCGCGTGGCCGCGGCGTCACTGGTCGAGCGGGGCGTGGTGGTGTCGATGGCGCGTGACATGACAATCGAGCGTCTGGACGACCCGCAGGCGAGCGCCAACCGCCCTCCGGTGCTGGTCGGGTCGACGCGGAACGTCTTCGACATCAACACCGACGGTGGGTATTTCTGGGAGCGCTACGAGATCGAGTACCACGGCAGCGCGGTCAGTCACCTGGACGCGCTGTGTCATGTCGCCTGGGAGGGCAAGGTCTACAACGGGCTCGACTTCGAGGCCGTCGCGTCGAAGGAGGCCGGCTGCACGCGCATGGGGGTGGCCAATCTGCGTGAGGGGTTGGTCACACGCGGCATCCTGATCGACATGCCGGGCCGCGCGGTGCGGCGGCAAGACATCGAGGCGTGGGAAGTGGAGACCGGTATCACGATTTCGTCGGGAGACGCCCTGTTTCTGCGTACCGGTCGCGATGTCGGTCAGACCGGCGGCTACCACCCGTCTCTGATACCGTTCTTCAAGGAACGCGACATCGCGCTGCTCGGCGCTGACGTGCCGCAGGAAGGTGGGCGGGTACAAGGGGTCACGGTGCCGGTGCATTTCTTCGCGCTGGTGGCGTTGGGTGTGCATCTGTTCGACAATCTCGGTCTCGAGGATCTGGCCGAGACGGCCAATGACCTGAACCGGTGGGAGTTCATGTTCATGGCCTCTCCGCACGTGGTTCCCAACGGCGCCGGGTCGGCGATCAACCCGCTTGCCGTGTTCTAGCAGCCCCTGGTGGAACCCCGCGACGCAATGCAGCGGGGCTTTCACCACGGGCTGCTAGTATTGCGGCGGGGCTGGGCGTTGCTTAGACGGGGCTACGCCGCGGACCCCACGCGGCCGCCAACCGGGACCTGGATGACATGGCGCAGGAGAGACGTGTGTGGGGCGTGCGTGGTCTGACAGTTGTGCTCGGGTTGGCGCTCGGCTGCGCCGCCCCCGAGCCCGAGCCGGTGGCGGACACCACGGCCGGCACACCGGACACCGAGGATTCAGGGACCGGCTTCACTGTCGATCCGGTCTGGCCCCGGCCGCTGCCAGACCGGTGGCTGCTGGGCAATGTCGTTGGTGTCGCCACTGACTCGCGCGACAACGTCTGGATCGTCCACCGGCCGAACAGCCAGTCCGGGGCGGCCGACACGCCGCCGGTGATCGCGTTCGCGCCGGATGGCGCCGTCGTGGAGAGCTGGGGCGGCCCGGGCGACGGGTACGACTGGGGCACGCAACCCCACGGCATCTTCGTGGATCACGAGGACAACGTGTGGGTCGGGTTCGGCGGGGGCCTCCCGTACGATCCGAGCGCGAAGACCACGACCGACAACGCGCTGGTGCTGAAGTTCACATCGACCGGGGAGTTTGTGCTGCAGATCGGTGACTTCGGTGTTGGCACCGAGGGGAGCGGCAGCACCACGTTCCTCGGGCAGCCGACCGACGTCTGGGTGGACGGGGCGGCCAACGAGGTCTACATCACCGACGGCTACACCAATCGCCGGGTCATCGTGGTCGACGCGACCACCGGTGCCTACGCGCGGCACTGGGGCGCGTATGGCAGCGTTCCGGACGACGGGCCGTTGCCCCGGTTCAGTCGTGAGGCGGAACCGCCCCGGCAGTTCAGCACGCCCCACTGCGTCAACGGCTCTGCCGACGGGTTGATCTATGTCTGCGACCGGGGCCACCAGCGCATCCAGGTGTTTCAGACGGACGGCACGTTCGTCGACGAGGCGTTCGTCGAGGCCGACCTGGATGACGGGCAGGTGGGCGGGACGCCTTGGGACATCGAGTTCTCCACCGATGCAGCCCAGCGGGAGATTCTCGTGGTTGACGGCGGTGGTCATGCCGTCCATGTGCTGGATCGCGCCTCCCTCGCCGTCACCGAGAGCTTCGGCCGGCGCGGGCGCTGGGCGGGCCAGTTCGAGTCACCGCACAACCTGGCCCTGGATTCGCAGGGCAACCTCTTCGTCGGCGAGACGCTCGACGGGCGCCGCGTCCAGAAGTTCGTACGGTAGGTTTTTTTGCGACGCGCCCCTCTGGACCGAGGTGCGCGCCCCACCGCACGCGGGTCACCGGCGGGTCTGTTTCGTCACCGCGGTCATGTGCTCTCTCTGGACTATCGACCCGCCGTTCCGGCTCAGCGCGCACGTGTGAACGGACCGACATCTTCCCCAGAGCGAGACCGTGTCGCCACCACGACCACCCCTGCAATCCCAGGATCCCTGCTCGGGTCGCTGAGTCTGCGCCACCTGATCCTGCTTGCCGGCGCGTTCGTTGCTCTGTGTGCGGCCCTGGCATTCACGCGCCCGGACGGCGGCTGGGAGTGGGTGCCGGCGATCGCCGGCTTTGCCTTCTTTGCGACGCTCGCGGGCCGGCGCGTCACCCGCGTTCCCTACCACAACACGGTACCGGCGCTCGCTCTCGCTGTGGTCATCCCCGGATGCCACGTCATCGCGGCGTTCAATCGGGCACGTCCGGCCAACATGCCGGAGCTGGCCATCGATCGCGCCATTCAGGTTGAGCCTGACTGGATGCTTGTCTACGGGTCGGTATTCTTCTTCGCGTTCACCGCGGACGGCTTCTTGCCATGGACCCTTGGGCTGATCTATGACATTGACCCACCGCGCAACTGTTTCCCGTCGCTGCACGTCGCCTGGGCGTTCGTCGCCGGGCTCAGCTGCCATCGAGTCCACCGAGGCGTTGGCCTCGCGGCGATTGGGTGGGCAAGCCTCATCGGCATCTCCACCTTGTACACGGAGCAGCACTATTTCGCGGACGTGATTGCGGGCGTGTTGCTGGCGTCTCTTGCCTAGTTCTCTTCCTGCGCGGCCATGATCTTACGGCGATCGCGGATGCTGATGTGCAAAGTGCGCCGCGACGAGCGAGACGGCTGATATTGATTTACGCATGCGCGATCGCCGTTGTCTTTGTCGCATCCTGGGCAACCCGACGGTGTGTCTGGCTGTTCAGGGCGTCAGCGGGGCTCGGAGGTCGCGTCGAGAGGCTCTAACGTTGTCGTTCGTCTTGGTAATCAGCAGGTCGTCGGTTCAGGTCCGACCGCCGGCTCCACATCGCCTCGTCATCAGGCTCCAGGCCCTATGAAACGCGCTGGACCCGCTCCTGCACGGCGTCCAGGCGCTGCCTGAGCGCGGCCGCCAGGGCGCGGACGTGTGGTTCCAGCAGCAGCGTCTCGTGGTTGCCGGGCACTTCCACGATGGTGAGCGACTGCACCAGTTCCGCCCATCCCTTCGCCGGGTCGCGAACGAAGATCGCCGGCGTGTCGCGCGCACGAAAGAGCGTGGCTGCTCCCCGGTACGGCTGCGGACGGTACTGCCGGGCCGCGAGGAAGAGGCTTTCCGACACGTTGTGGAACCGGGAAGGCAGGGCGCCGGGGCCCGCGGATTCCGTCGGTGATCTGAACCATGCCAGCGCGTCGTGGAGCCGGAGCGCTGCCCGCCACGCCGCGCTCAGTGTGCGTCTGCGGAAAGTCCGCCCGCGCGCGGCGAGGTACTCCGATCGGGGCCGGCCCCGGGCCAGCAGCAGGTTCCCGGCGTGATACCTGAATCGTCTCCCGAGCAGCAACAGCTTGTCTCGCGCCTGCGTCTTGTGCAGCAGCCGGTGCGCCCCGAGGGCGGTCGCATCGAGAAGGGCAAGAAGGGCGACGGGTGATCCCTGAGCGTCCAGATGGCGGGCCATTTCGAAGGCCACCACGCCGCCGAAGGACAGACCGCACAGCGCCAACTGCCCGTCCGGACACACCCCTCGGATGGCCGCGACGTAGTGCGCCGCCATCGTTTCGATGCTGGTGTCCGGGGGGTGGTCGTCGTACAGGCCACGGGCCTGGATGCCGTACACCGTCTGCTCGGGGCCGAGGAGCCGAGCCACATCGCGGAAGCCGAGCACGTTCCCGCCGATCCCGTGAACGAAGAACAAAGGAACGCCGCTGCCAGCGCCCTTCTGAATCGCCACCACGCACGAGATCTCGGCATCGACGCGCTCGCGCAGTCGAGCCGCGAGCATCTCCACCGTCGGCGATTCGAACAGCGCGGAGATCGGCAGGCGCTGGCCGAAGGTCTTCTCGATGCGGGAGAACACAACTACGGCGGCGAGAGAGTGGCCGCCGAGGGCGAAGAAGTCGTCGGTCACGCCCACCGATTCGACCCGCAGCGTGCTCTCCCAGATCTCGGCGAGCGCCCGTTCGACGTGGTTGCGAGGCGGGACGCGCTCGGCCGCGGCGGCGATGGGGGTGTGGTCGCGAAGGGCGCCTCGATCGACCTTGCCGTTCTGGTTGAGCGGAAGGCAATCCAGAATCACGAAGTCGGCCGGCACCTCGAATGCGGGCACCTTCCCGTCGAGGAAGCTCTTTAGCAACGGCTTCGTCACCGTCCCCACGGCCGATTCCACATAGGCGATCAGGCGCTTGTCCGCCGTGTCGTCCTGGTGCAACAGCACGACGGCGTTGGCCACACCGGGAAGCTGCTTCAGCACGGCCTCGATCTCGCCGAGCTCGATTCGGAACCCTCGCAGCTTGACCTGATGATCG
>SXOW01000033.1 GCA_005778315.1 Acidobacteriota bacterium | reverse complement strand
GCGCGAAAACTCTGCGCTTCTGAAGCTCGATCTGTACTGCAAGGGCGCGCGCCTGGACGAGTCGTGCTTCGAGGGGGCGGGCACCGGTCGCGGCTTGCTCCGGACGCGCGCCGGCCTTGGGTCGGGACTCGAAGTGGTGTTGCCCGGGGGATTCTGGACCAATGTGCCAGTGCTGGAAGCCTTCGCGCAGCGATCGCCCTATCGGATCCGACGCGAGGCCGGCGGCCTCACGCTCTATCGGGACGACGAGGCGGTCACGTCCCTCACCCTGTCGCCCAGGCCGGCGTGGTACGACGCCAAGACGCGGTCGGGCAAACCGATGACGCGTGTCGGCACGCTTCAGGGGACTTATCTGGGTGTGTATCCCGCGAAGGTGTGTGACTACTGGGTGGCCGAGCCCGCGAAGACCAATTGCCACTTCTGCTCGGTGGGACTCAACCTCGGCGTGGATGACGCGTCGGAGAAGTCCGTGGACGAAGTGCTGGAGGTGGTCCTCGCGGCACGCAACGAATCCGGCATCACGTACGTGGACTTCAATACCGGGCACTACGAGGGCGATACCTACCTCGATATTCTGGAACCCTACCTGCGGCGTATCAAGAAGGAGACGGGCCTGCTCGTGGGCGTGCAGACGCCGCCGCATCACGATTTGTCGCGGTACGATCGCCTCCGTGCGATGGGTGTGAATCGCGTGTCGTTTTGTTTCGAGATTTTTGACCCCGCACTGTTCAGAGAAATTTGTCCCGGCAAGGACGCGCAATACGGACTCGACCGCTACCTCGACGCCATCCGGTATTGCGCCCGGCTGGGAGCCCAGGGCCCGGCGTCTGAGCCGTGGGTCACCAACGGCGAGATCATCGCCGGCCTTGAGCCGCCGGAGTCTTCCATTGCGGCCATCAACTGGATCACCGCCGCAGGCGCCATTCCCACCGTGTGCGTGTTCCGGCCGCTTCGCGGTACCGACTACGAAGACCGCGAACCGCCCGACACCGAGAGCCTTATCCCCGTGTTCCGCCGGCTCTACGAAGCGTGTATGGAGGCAGGCTTGCCGATTGGCTGCGCGCCCGACGTCCACGTCTCCCTGGTGTTGTTGCCCGAGGAGTGCGAGTCACTCTCCACGCAGCCGTTTCGGTGGCACCGCATGAAGCTCGCCGTCATGAAGCGCGTCTTTGCCGCCCAGTTCTCGCGCCGCCTCCGACGCGTGCCTCGGCCTTGAGGACCAGGCCGAGCTACGCACGGAAAGGAACGTAGCTCGGGCTGTTCCTCAAGCCCGAGACTCCGTCTCGCGCATCAACACCAGCACCGTCTGATCGTCGATCTGGGGCCCGTGTTTCTCGCACGCCTCAAACACGGAAGCCTCGATGGCCTCAAGCGATCCCGATCCGGCGGCCGTCGTCACCGCCGCCTTCAGGCCATCCAGTCCCAGCTCGCGATCCTGACGATCGAACACCTCGAGCAGGCCATCGGTCACGATGACGAGCACGTCGCCGTGGGCCAGCACAAGTTCGTGGCTTTGGTACACCGTGTCGTCGAGAAGGGCGAGCGCCAGTTGTGACTGGCCGACCCAGGCGGAAGTGCCCGTCGCGCGCGAATAATGCAGCATCGGCGGATGACCAGCCAGCAGATACGCCAGACGCCCCGGCGCCGTGTGCTGAATGCACGCGGCCGTGATGAACATGTGCGGCTGCCGCAACGGGCTGATGACCCGGTTGATCTGCGTCACCACCTCGCCAACTTCGCGTCCATCATCGAGCGCTGATCGGAACGCGGTCTTGAACATGCCCATGAGCACGCCGGCGGCCACCCCGTGTCCGCTGACGTCTGCCACGGTGGCGAACCATCCGTGCCGGCCGTCAACCTCATCCACCAGATCGCCGCCAACATCGCCACTCGGACGCGACCGTCTGAGCCACGAGATGTCGCCATTGCGGCCCGCCAGGCGTGGCACGAGCGCGGTGTGAATGTCGCGCGCCAGTCGAATTTCGGCGTGGGCGCCCTAGAAGCGGAGTCCTTCAAGGCGTATCAGATAGTAGAACGACGAATACGCGCCCATGAGGCTCGCCACCGTCAGGCCTGCAAGAATCGTCAGCCGCGTCTTCAGAGCCTCAAGCCCGGCTGCGTCGAGTGCCGTCTGGCGGACGGGCTCCGGGACCATGTCGTTGAGCAAGAACGTCACTCCGAGGTGCACCGCGACAGGAATTGGAAACCAGCGGGGGTAGTTGATGATTGTCCAGGCGTAGGCCAGCGCGATCCCGCCAGAGAACAGCGTCATGGTCACGACCAACCACCAGGGATCCACGCTGAGGGTGACCGATTCCTGCAACAGTCCGATTGGGGCGAAGCAGAAGAAGATGCCCGCGTAAAACGCGACCTTCGCGCCGGTCGGCATCGTGCGGAAAAACTGGGCGATGAGTCGTTTACGTCGTTCGGCTGACATCGGGGCGAACCAAGTCTACAATCGCCCCTGCCATGGTGATCCAAATTCTCGTCCTGTTGTCTTTGCTCGCGTGGCCGGCGGTGCCGGCCCAGACAAACGTACCGCTGACGGCCTTGACCTGGCGCAACGTGGGACCGGCCGTGACCGGTACCCGCATTGTGGAACTCGCGGTCGTCGAAAGTGACCCGCGCACCTTCTACGCCGCCACGGCATCAAGCGGCGTGTGGAAGACCGGCAACGCCGGCACCACATGGTCTCCGGTGTTTGAGCGAGCCGGACGAATCTCTGTCGGCGGCATGGCCGTGACGCCGTCGAATCCCGACATCCTCTGGGTCGCGACCGGTGAACCGAACATGCGCAACCTGCGGAGCACTTCACCCGGAGATGGGATTTACCGCTCCGAAGATGGAGGCCGGTCGTGGCAGCACAGGGGGTTGCGAAACACACAGCACATGGGACGCGTGGTGGTGCATCCCACCAATCCCGACGTTGTGTACGCGTCGGCCGTGGGGTCGATGTGGGATTCGGGCAACGACGCGCGCGGACTCTGGAAGACCGCTGATGGCGGCGTGACGTGGCGAAACGTGCTGCAACCCGGCGGTCGCACGGGTGTCGTGGACGTTGCCATGGATCCGCGCAATGCCAATGTGCTGTATGCGGCCGCGTGGCACCGCGAGCGCCGCGATTGGAGCTTCATCAACACCGGCACGGGAAGCGGGATCTACAAATCCGCCGACGCGGGCGAAACCTGGGTGCGCCTCACCGGCGGCCTTCCGTCGGCGCCGATGGGACGTATCGGACTTGCGGTGTGCCGCTCACAACCGGCGACCATCTTCGCCGCCGTAGAAGGCGATGCGGCCACACGTGGCGTCTATCGCTCCACTGATGCTGGCGCCACCTGGACCCGCCGCGCCCCCATCAGCGCATCGTCGTACTACTACGGCCAGATTCGGTGCGATCCGGGCGACCCGCAGCGCGTGCACGTCCTGCAGACGGAGATTTCAACGTCGAGTGATGGTGGCGCTACGTTCCGCACGGAACTGCCGGGGCCCGGGGTGCATGTGGATCATCACGACCTCTGGACGAACCCTGCAAACCGTGAGCACCTGATTCTGGGAAATGACGGCGGCGTGTATCAGTCGTACGATGCGGGCCGCAACTGGCGTCACATGACGCAGATGGTGACCACTCAGTTCTACACCGTGGCCACGGATATGCGTGAGCCCTTCTACTACGTCTATGGAGGGACGCAGGACAACAACTCACTTGGCGGCCCGAGCGCGACGCGCAACAGTGACGGCATCGTCAACGATGACTGGTACGTCACAGTTGGCGGTGACGGTTTTTCGGTGCAGGTGGAACCCGCGAATCCGAATGTGGTCTACACCGAGTCGCAGTACGGCGGCCTGGTGCGCTTCAACCCCTCGACGGGAGAGCGGCGCCGGATTGTGCCGCAGGCGCCGGCGGGTGTGACGTATCGATGGAATTGGAACGCGCCGATTCACATCTCCGCGCACGACGGGACCACGGTGTACTTCGGGTCGCAGTTCCTGCATCGCAGCCGGACTCGCGGCGACCCCTGGGAGACCGTCAGTCCGGATCTCACGAAGCAAGTCGCGATCGATCCCGCCAATCGGATCTCTGACTTCGGTACGTTGCGTTTCATCCACGAATCGCCTCGGCGAGCCGGGCTCATTGCCGTGGCGACAGACGATGGGCTGGTGCAGGTGACCGAGGATGGCGGCGCCACCTGGAGGAAGATCGAGAGGTTCCCGGGTGTGCCACCCGGCACGCAGATCCTGCGGGTGTTCTTCTCTGCACACGACGACAAGGTCATGTATGTGGTGCCGGCCGGTCATGAAGACGGCAATTTCGAACCGTATGTGCTGCGGAGCGCCGACCTCGGTGTGACGTGGAGGTCGGTGACGGGGGATCTCCCGCAAGACAGTCCGGTATTCTCGTTCGTCGAGGATCCCTCGAATCCCAAGCTGCTGTTTGTGGGCACGTATACCGGCGTGTTCGGCTCCCTCGACGGAGGCCAGATCTGGCGTCCGGTGGCGGCCGGCCTGCCGACGGTGCCGGTGCACGACATGGTGATTCACCCTCGCGAACGCGACCTGGTGATCGGCACACAGGGACGCGGCATCTGGATCCTGGATTCGATCCGGGGCCTTGAGGCGCTGACCGCCGAGGCGCCCTCGTCGTCTGCGGTGCTCGTGGCCGCGAGGCCGGGCACGCAGTGGACCAGGTTCCAGCGCGGGCGTGATGCGACAGGCCAGACGTACTT
>SXOW01000032.1 GCA_005778315.1 Acidobacteriota bacterium | reverse complement strand
GAACACAGGAGGCGCGTGGCTGAAGTGATACAGGTAGACGTCATTCGTGTCACCCATCGCCCGAGCCCAGGCCCGCATCTGCCAGGTGAAGGTTCGATCGGCCGCGATGGCCTGCCCCGCCGTGCGTGTCGAGGACGAGACATCGTCCGCATACGCCGCCAGCAGCGCGTCTGCCTGACTCCCGTACTGATTCCGGATGCTGGCCACGAATTCATCGTGGGATGGCTCTGGCATGCCGGCAAACAGCGTTGTGCCCTCGTCCGACAGTGATCCGAGAATGACCGGCACGTCGTTCTGCTCACCGGCCGCAAAAATATCGTCGGCCAGCTTCGGCAGCACCCAGCCGTCCACGACCATCGCCGCGGCACGTCCTGCCGCCGCCTCGGCCGCCATCACGGCGGCTGGCGATGCCGCTCGGAGGGCCGCGGCTGCCGCGGGACCGTCGCCTTCGACCTTGAGCTCGGACGCGATCGCGAGCCCGACGTCGTGACCCGACTCGGCGGTGGCAGCGCCACCAGTCACCAACAGATGGGGCCGGGGCGCCCCAAAGCAGCCACCAGATTGCCCAATCGCTCTGTGGAACAACCCGCGCGCCAGCGGTGTCGCCTGCAGGGCACAGATCGACCAGGACCCAGCCGACTGCCCAAAAATGGTGACGTTGTCCGGATCGCCTCCAAAGGCCGCGATGTTGTCGCGTACCCAGGTGAGGGTGGCCACGTGGTCCAGGATGCCGTAGTTGCCAGACGCGGCGTGCTCGGACTCGGCGGTCAAGGCCGGGTGCGCCAGAAAGCCGAAGGGACCGAGCCGGTAATTGGCGGTCACCATCAGCACGCCTTTCTTGGCCATCGCGGTCCCGTCGAAGATCTTGGCACTGCCCACACCTGAGTTGTGGCCGCCGCCGTGGAACCAGACCATGACCGGCCTCCGCTCCCCGGCTGAGGCCGGCGACCAGACGTTCAACGTCAGGCAGTCCTCGCTACGTTGCAGCTCGCCGCGAGAATAGGGCGAATCCTCGGGGTTGCGCGCCTGCCAGCACGCGGGCCCGAACTCCGTCGCCAACGTCGAGCCCTCCCGCGGCTCAATCGGGGCTGGGGGACGCCATCGCAGGTCGCCGACGGGTGGCTGTGCGAACGCGACCCCGCGAAACACCGAAATTCCGGCCGCCTCATCGGCCCACGCGCCCTCCAGTCTGCCGCCGGTGGTCTCGGCCGTGGGCGCGCCGGGCCTGTCAGCCACCGCGTCCTCGACCGCCGTCTGGCCGGCGCCACAGGCCGCCGCCACCACGGCGACGGTTCCGAGCATGCTCAACGTGACGAATGTCCTGATTTCGCGCATTGAATGGTCTCCCACAGGGTCACAACATGATGACTGGGCGCCCTCACCTGGCGGCGCTGTCCGCAGTAGCCGGGCCGTTGGCGCTGTTCTCGGTCACGTGCACGCTGAACCAGCGAAACTGACTGTATGTCGCGGTGCCGTCGATGCGAGTCACGGTCTGACGATTGTCGTACCGTTCCCGCATCTCGACTGGCACGAGTCGACTTCCGCCGTCGAAGTCGACCATGTCGAAGCGGACGGCGACGAGGGCTTTCACGGCGGCGTCGTCCACGACCAGTTCGGTGACACGGACCCGCCCGGCGGGTTCGACCCAGAACCGGCCCTGCACTGGCATGTTACGTCCGTCTGCCCCTCGAATAATCGTCGTGGGCCAAGTCTCACGATACGCGATGACATCCAGGTCCGCGCCGGCCTCACCCTCAGGCTGGTCAAGTCCGAGCGGTGGCGACGTGTCGTTTGCCGGCTCGAACGAGAACCGATGCTTGTGCGACTCACGAAGAAACAGTAGCGCGTAGGTCGGTGTGTTGAAATCCCGGCTGACATTCCCCAGATTGTAGCGAGCACTCTCGCGCCGGATGGTGGCAATCTGCCGGGCACTGGAGGCTGACGCTCGTAAGAACAGACGTGCCAAGCGGTCATCGCGGTCGCGCACCGCCTGCCGGTCGACCTCGTACACATCCCGAAAACCGTAGTACCGCGGCTCACCCGCCGGTCGCACCAGGAGGAAGTCTGACTGGATCACGCGACGCCTGACGGCCCCTGGCAGCCCATCGGGTTCTCCTCGCGCGGTTTGCTCGTAGCGCTCCTCGGCGACCATTCCAGACAGCTGGGTGTGCAGCGTCTCCACGTAGGCGGTGGCACGCGTGAGCATCTCGGTGGTCGAGGGCCCCTGGGCCCCAACGCTCGAGCACATCAGCATCCCGGCGCCGACGGCGACTCCCGCCCATCGACCCCAGGCAAGCCTGGGGCGCCGAGAGACAAGGCTGTTCCTGTGCATAACGGGAGGAGTCACATTACGAACCGCGGGCGTACGACCACCGTCGGCGGTCGTGCGCGGTAGCAGCCGGCCGCAAGACCAGTCAGACTCAGAGTCCGGGTGCCTGACAGACGAAGTTCGCGGCGTCGTCGGTGCTGCCAGTCCCGGTGTAGACGGCGAGCTGCGGATACGGACACAGCGGACGCGTCCGGTCCACGGCGCCATCGCGGGTTCGCGAGGCGACGATCTGGTCCGGCGCCTTGCCCTGCTCAACCCACTCTTCCATGACCGTCAAGGCATCGAACGCGTCTGGTCCCTCACCCCCAGCGCAATGCCCCATGCCTGGCGCCATGAACAACCGGAAGCCGTCGCGCACCAGCGCGTCGTCACCGACCGTCTCGACGACCCGCGAATAGTACTGGGTCGCATTCGCCGGCGAGATCTGCGCGTCCGCCCATCCGTGATACGCGAGCAGCTTGCCGCCCCGACTCAAGAACGGACGAAGGTCCGGGTCCAGCGCGTTCAGCGTGTCGTCGTCAATCTCCTCGGCCGCGACAATGTCCGTCTCGAAGTCGAACTGGTCGATATCCCATCCCAGGTCGCCGTGGATGAGATACCGATACTGGTCGAGGCCGGTGGCGCGGGCCGAGTCGGTCCACCCCAGGTCGGTCCAATTGGGCTCGCTCCCGGGCAGCACACCAGTGATGGCGCGTCCCGTCTTCGGATTCTTCGGTGATGCGTACATCATCTCGGCCGTTGCCACCTGGGCGGCCGTCAAACAGTCGTCGCCGGCCGCGCCAGTGCACCGCAAGACGGATGGCTCGAAGTGACATCGCTCGGGATCGCCCACGACGCGGTCTTCCACGCCATCCGCCGCATCGCACGCGGCCAGCACCGCCTCGTGCAGCAGCGCGACCTTCGCCTCTGGCAGTCGGGCGTCTTCGTGTTGCGCGAGGTG
>SXOW01000323.1 GCA_005778315.1 Acidobacteriota bacterium | reverse complement strand
CTCTACCTCAACGTATGGACTCCTGGGGTGACGGGTGATCCACGCCCGGTCATGGTGTTCATACACGGTGGTGGCTTTGCCACCGGCTCCGGGTCGGAGGCGCTGTACGACGGAACCGAGCTGGCGAAGCACGGGGTGGTCGTCGTGACCTTCAACTATCGCCTCGATGTCCTGGGGTTCCTGGCTCACCCCGGGCTCACCGCGGAGTCTCAGCATCGTGCGTCCGGCAACTACGGGCTGATGGATCAGGTGGCCGCGTTGCAGTGGCTCCAACGCAACATCGCCCAGTTTGGCGGCGATCCCGGGCGCGTCACCATCGTCGGCGCGTCGGCAGGCGCCAGGTCCGTGTCGTTGCTCATGGTGTCGCCGTTGGCCGACGGGTCGTTTCACCGTGCTATCGCGCAGAGTGGGTCGGTGGGCGGCGTGAGCACCTCGCTCGGCACAGGTGAGCAGCGCGGGGAACGACTGGCGGAGGCGGTCGGGTGCGACGAGCGTCCAGATCCGGTTGGGTGTCTGCGAGCGCGTACCTTCGAAGAACTGGTGCAGGTGGCGGCGTTCGATTCGGGTCCGATCGTGGATGGATGGCTGATTCCCGAAGATCACAGGACGGTGTATGCCGAGGGCCGTCAGCGGGACGTCCCCATGATCATCGGCGCCAATGCGGACGAGGGCACCTTTGGCATCCTCGCCCGACGCACACCCATCCGAACCGTCGCCGAATACGAAGCTTATGTTACCGGCCTGGTTGGTGACCGCGCGAGCGAGGTCCTGCAGCGCTATGTGGCGCGCGAAGACGACGAGGTCTATGATGCGCTCAACCGGGTGGGCACCGACGAGGGCGTGACACAGCTCGCGCGCCAACAGGCGCGGTGGGTGTCGGCGACGAACCCCCGCACCTATGTGTATCTCTTCGCGCGGACGTCGCCTCACCACGCCTGGACTGGTTTGGGGGCGACACACACCGCGGAGCTGCCCTACATGTTTGGCAACCTCCAGTTCGCCGCGTTGCAAGGCAGACTCTCGACGCTGGAACTGGCCGACCGCCGCCTGTCGCACACGATGATGCAGTACTGGACGCAGTTTGCGGGAACCGGCGACCCGAATGGAGACGGGCGACCCGTCTGGCCCACCTACAGCGACGACGAGATGTTGCTGGTGCTGGACGGCGAGCTGTCCACCGCCGGTTGGCCGCGATCCGATGGGTTGGACCTCTTCGACCGACTGTTCAACGACCCCACGGCCACCGACGAGGACCGGTCTGCGCGCCCGTAGCGCTTGCCCGTAGCGCTTGTCTGATGCCCAGCTTGATGCCCGGCTTGAGGTTGGTGACGCGGCGGCGCGCACGAGTCAGCCTCGGCTGCCTGGTGGGCCTCACCCTGGGTGCGCTCATCTTGCCGACCGACGGCGGGGCGGCGCCAGGCCCCTCGGCCTCCGCGTCTCAGGCGCCAGATGCCAACGGCTGGCAACGGTCCTTGCTCGACCAGTACTGCGTGGCGTGTCACAACGATCGGTTGCGGACGGCGGATCTGACACTGGACACCTTCGACGTGACCCAGGTGGGTGAGGCCCCCGAGGTGTGGGAGGGTGTCGTGCGCAAGCTGCGTGCGGGCGCGATGCCTCCACTACCGCGGCCGCGGCCTGACCCTGCGACCTATGAACGCTTCGTCGGGTGGCTGGAACGCGAACTCGACCAGCTGGCGGCCGCCGATCCGAATCCCGGACGGACGGAGGCGTTTCATCGGCTCAATCGGACCGAGTATCACAATGCGGTGCGCGACCTGTTGGATCTGGAGGTTGACGTGACCGAGTTGCTGCCGGCCGACGGCGGGAGCTACGGATTCGACAATATCGCTGGCGTGTTGGGCGTTTCCCCGACGCTTCTCGAACGCTACCTGGGGGCGGCGCGGAAAATCAGCCGCCTGGCGGTCGGCAGACCAGCACCGTCGGCCACGACCGAAACCTTCCGCGTCGTCAACGACCTGTCGCAAGATGACTGGGTCGAGGGGATGCCGTTCGGCACGCGGGGTGGGGCCACCTTTCGCCATCACTTTCCCCAGGACGGGGACTACGTCGTGCGCGTGGCGCTGGCGCGGAACGCGGCGGGAGCGCTTGCCATCTTTGACGTCCCGCATACGCTCGAAGTTCGTCTCGACGATGCACTCGTCCAGTCCTATGTCGTAGGCGAGCCCCCTCCCTCGGCGCCTCGGGGCAGTGAGGCGTATGGCGTCTGGCAAGCCAAGCAGCGTGCGATCGATCACGACTGGGAGATTCGTCTGCCGGTGGCGGCCGGTCCCCGGAGGATCCAGGTCACGTTTGCCCGGAGGACATGGGCGTATCCGGAAACAGTGCGCGAACCGTATCTTCGGCCGTACACCGGCACCGATTCGCGGCATCAGCCCTACCTCGGCGAGGTCACCGTCACCGGCCCGTACGATGCGTCCGATGCCCCGCCGGCCATGCCGACGCCAAGCCGGCAGCGAATCTATGTGTGCGAGCCCTCGGAGACTGATTCGGCCGCCGAGCAGACCGCGTGCGCCCGAGACATCCTGGCCACGCTGGCTCGTCGCGCCTATCGGCGTCCTGTCACGCCAGACGATCTAGACGTGCTGCTCAGGTTTTTTGAAGACGGCCACGACACTGGCGGATTCGACGCCGGCATTGAGCTGGCGCTGCGCTGGCTGCTGGCCAGCCCGGAGTTCGTACTTCGCGTCGAGCGAGACCCGGGCGGCGTGGCGGCTGGTACGAACTACGCCATCACGGATCTGGAGCTGGCTGCACGACTCTCGTTCTTCTTGTGGTCGAGTCTGCCAGACGACGAGCTCATTGCGGTCGCCGCTGCCGGTCGCCTGAGCGACCCGGCGGAGCTCGAGCGACAGACCGTGCGCATGCTCGATGATGACCGTGCAGGGGCCTTGGTCACGAATTTCGCGAGCCAGTGGCTCTACGTGCGGAATGTGCCGGCCGTCTATCCGGATGAAGACCTGTTTCCGCACGTTGGTGAGGCGCTGCGGCAGGCGATGCGACGCGAGACGGAGCTGTTCGTCGACAGCATTTTTCGTGGCGACCGCAGCGTGCTGGAGCTGTTGACGGCGGACTATACCTTCGTCAACGAGACCTTGGCGCGACACTACGATCTGCCACACATCTATGGGAGCCATTTTCGGCGCGTGTCGCTCGCTGGACTGCCGGCTGCGCGGCGTGGTCTGCTGGGGCACGCCAGTGTGCTGGCGGTGACGGCGTATCCAAACCGGACCTCGCCGGTCTTGCGCGGAAAATGGGTGCTTGAGAACCTCCTGGGGACCCCCCCGGCATCGCCACCGCCGGATGTGCCGTCCCTGAAGGAAACGACCGACGACGGCGCGGTGCTGTCGATGCGGGAGGCGACGGAGCGCCACCGGGCGAATCCGGCGTGCGCGAGTTGTCACCGACTGATGGATCCCCCGGGTTTCGCGCTCGAGCAGTTCGACGCGGTTGGGCGTTTTCGCACGCACACGGAGGCCAACACGCCCATTGATGCCACGGGCGAGTTCCCGGATGGGACACGGTTCGACGGCGTGTCTGGTCTACGGGAGGCGTTGGTGTCGCATCCGGACCGGTTTGTCGGGACGCTGACCGAGAAACTCATGACCTATGCGCTGGGCCGCGGACTGGAGCACTACGACGCGCCCACCGTCCGGAGCATTCTGCGCGGTGCGGCTACCCAGGACTACCGCTTTTCAGCGATAGTTATCGGCATCGTCAAGAGTCCACCGTTCCGCATGAGGAGGACGGCGTCATGATTGTTTCGAAGAGAACGCTCGACCGTCGGACCGTGTTGCGTGGGATGGGCACGGCGCTGGCGCTGCCGATGCTCGACGCGATGGTACCGGCGTTGTCCGGGATTTCTGGTCGGGCGGCTGAGCCGGTCCGGCGGTTAGGGTGGGTCTACAGCCCGAACGGGATGGCGATGAACGCGTGGACACCCGCGGCCGTGCCATCGCTGGAGCTGTCACCGATATTGAGCCCGCTTGCCCCGTATCGTGACCAGACCGTCGTAGTCAGCGGGTTGGCCCAAGGCCAGGCGGAGGCACTCGGTGATGGGAACGGCGAACACACCCGCGCCACCGCGACCTGGCTAAACGGCGTGCACCCTCGTGAAACGGAAGGTGCGGACGTTCAGGCCGGAAAGACCGCGGATCAGATCGCGGCAGACCAGCTGGGTCGAACGACACCGCTGCGATCGCTGGAACTGGCTATCGATCAGGATTTTCTTGTCGGGAGCTGCGATAACGGCTACAGCTGCATCTACATGAACACCATCGCCTGGCGGGATGCCACCACGCCACTGCCGATGCAGAACAATCCACGGGTCGTGTTCGAGCAGCTTTTTGGCGAAGGTGGATCTGCGACCCACCGCCAATCAGAGTTTCGCAAGGACCGTAGCATTCTCGATGCGATCACGTCCGATCTGGCCCGGCTGCAACGCGACGTCGGGTCGAGCGACCGGGCGCGTGTCGTCCAGTATCTTGATGCGGTGCGGGCGACTGAGCGCCGGATTCAGCTCTCGGAACAGAACGACACGGCGTTGCCTGAGCTGGAACGTCCGGTGGGCATTCCAGAGTCGTACCAGGAGCACGTCGAATTGATGTTTGAACTGTGGACCTTGGCGTATGAGGTCGACATGACACGGGTGTGTACGTTCATGCTGGGGCGCGAGCTGAATGGGCGCGCCTATCCGGAGCTTGGCATTCCCGACTCACACCATGGGTTGTCCCATCATCGCGACGACCCCACCAAACTTGCGCAGCTGGCCAAGATCAACACGTTCCACGTGTCCCTCTTTCGACACTTCCTCGATCGGCTGGCCACGACACCGGACGGGGATGGATCGCTGCTTGACCATTCGCTGCTCCTGTTTGGCGCGTCACTGAGTGACAGCAACAAGCATTCGCATTTCGACCTGCCCTTGTTGCTGGTCGGGGGGGGCGCGGGGCAGATCAAGGGAGGACGCCACCTCCAGTACCCGCGGGATACCCCAATGACGAACTTGCTCGTGAGTCAGCTGGACAAGGCGGGTGTTCGACTTGACGGCGGCTTAGGTGACAGCACCGGACGCCTCGTGGAATTGGCGCCCCTGGCAGATGTCTAGATCTCCAGGTCGTCGGAGGTCGTCGCACCGCGCCCAGGCCACCGGTGCGGCGCTCTTCACTGTGGCGTGCCTGGTGGGCCTGTCAGGAAAGGCCACCGCACAATCTGGTGCAACCGACGACACCCCGCTGCATCACGCGGCGCATGCCGGAGACATCGTCTCGGTGCAGCGGGCCCTCGACCGCGGCGTCGATGTCAATGCCATGAACCGTTTCGGTGCGACGCCCTTGGCGCTAGCCGGTCAGGGCGGCCACGTGCCAACCATCCAACGACTCCTGGACTCTGGCGCCGATCCGAATCTGGCGTCGCCCACCGGCGAGACGCCATTGATGGTCGCGGCGCGCACGGGTGTCGTCGATAGCGTACGGTTGTTGCTGGCGCATGGCGCGGACCCGCGGGCGCGCGAGAGTTGGATGGGCCAGACCGCCTTGATGTGGGCCGCCGCCGAACGGCACGCCGACGTCGTGGCCCCATTGGTCGCGGGTGGGGCCGACGTGGACGGTCGGTCGGATGCCGGGTTCACCCCGCTCATGTTCGCGGCGCGACTCGGGCATATTGGCACCGTGGACGCGTTGCTCGATGCAGGGGCAGATGTGCACCAGACCCTCCCTGATGGGACGGGTGCACTGGTGGTGGCCGTCATCAACGCCCACTATGACCTGGCGGTCCGTCTGCTGGAGCGCGGTGTCCATCCGAATGCGGCCGAACAGGGGTGGACCGCGCTGCACCAGCTCGTCTGGACGCGACGTCCGAATACGAACAAGAACCAACACAATCCATCCCCGCGGCAGAGCGGGCGGGTGACAGACCTGGAACTGGTCCGCGCGCTGGTCGCCCACGGTGCCGACGTCAACGCGCGGCAAACCAAGGAGCCCCAGGACGGGTACCGGAACAAACTGAACCGCATTGGCGCAACGCCGTTTCTGCTTGCCGCGCAGGTCGTCGATCTGGCACTGATGCGGCTGCTGCTCGACCTGGGTGCCGACCCGCTTTCGACGAACGAGGATGGCACGACCGCGTTGCTCGCGGCGGCTGGGGTGGCGGTGTGGCCGAACGAGACAGCCGGGAGCCAGGAAGAGGCGCTCGACGCGGTCAAATTGATGATCGAACTCGGCGATGTGGTGACGACCATCAATGCGAACGGCGACAGCGCGCTGCACGGGTCGGTGATGCGGGGCTCGAAGGAACTGACACTGTTTCTGCTCGAGCAGGGCGCCGCGCTGAATCACGTGAACGACTGCCGGTGGACGCCGCTCACCATCGCCCAAGGCGTGTTCTACGGGAATCTCGGACGCCGGTTTCCCGAGTTGGAGGTGGTGCTGCTCGACCAAGGCGCGACGTCCCCCAGCGCTCCAGGCAGCCCACCGCCGTATTCGGACCCGGAATATCCAGCCCGGTGCAGCCGCTGACCGAGGGCTGATACCGATAGGCTGATACCGATAGGATGTCGCACGGCTATAGCGCTGAGATGCGATAGAGGCTCGACACCGTCCGCACGATCAGACTGCCGTGAGCGATGGCCGGCGTGGCCAGCGTCCATTCGTTCAATGCGTTCGTTCCCAGGAGTTCGAACGCCGGCCCCGCCTTCATGACATAGGTGTCACCGTCTTCGCTGATGGCGAAAATTCTGCCGTTGTACGCCCACGGTGAGGCCGTGAACAGGGTGCCGCCGGGCGACACGCGTTGGCGCGGATACACCTCGGCGCCGGTTCGGGCGTCGTGGCAGAGGAGGATGCCACGGTCGAGCAAGGTGTAGTGGTAGTCGAGGTAGACCAGCGACGACGGGTTGTAGGAACCGAGCGTCGGGTGGGACCAGACGACGTAGTCGTTGCTCGTCGTGCCGTCCGCCAGGGAGATGTCCCCGGCGGCCCCGGCCCGAACCGCGTAGACCGGTCTATGCGAGTCAGCCGTGTAGCCCGAGTTGATATAGAGCAGGCCGTGGCGCGTGACCGGGGTGGCAACATGGATGGATGACATGCCGCTCAGGCCCCACAGATACCCGCCGTCCAGGTCATACGATCGGACGCCGCCGCTGCCGGTGGTCACGATCTCGGTCCGGACGTCGTTTTCCCAGATGAACGGTGTCGACCAGTTCGAGGCGTCGTCGCGGTCAACCCGCCACAGCTGGGACCCGGTTGCGGTGTCGTAGGCGGCGATGAACGACTGGTCCAGGCTGTCCTGGACGAGAAAGAGGCGGTCGCCGTGCACCACCGGCGACGACGCCGTGCCCCAGCCATCGCGCATCTCGGGTGCCTCCATCGGCGTGTGCCAGAGCTGGGTGCCGTCGAGGTCGAAGGCGAACAGGCCCACATAGCCTAGATAGACGTAGACCCGGTTTCCGTCGGTGACCGGGGTTTCGGAGGCATAGCTGTTCTTTTCGTGCTTCGTCCCTGGCGTCGCCGTGTGCAGGGTGCGTTCCCAGCGCACGACGCCGGTCTCGAAGTCCACGTCGTAGAGCACCCAACGGAGCGGCACCGTCGGCATCTCGAGATCCGCTCCGGTCATGGGACCGTCGAACGAACGCGACTGATACTGACTGAGCGGTTTGATCGGGGTCTCCACACCGGAGGTATTGATGACCGACGTGATGAATACGTGGTCGTCCCACACGATGGGGGAGCTCCACCCGCGGCCGGGCACGTCGATTCTCCACACGATGTTCTCGTCCGGTCCCCAGGTGTCCGGCAGCACCGGGTTGTTGCCGGCGACCCCTCCCTCGAGACCTCGAAACTGCGGCCAGTTGGACTGCGCCGAGAGCCCGGCGGGGACGACGGCGGCGAGCGTGAGGACGAGCGCGAGTCGAGCAAGGGTCAAGGCGGGCCTCCCATGGGATCCATTGCGTAGCCTGGCAATATGTTAGCGTGGCTGGCGCAAGGCTTCAGCCTGCCGGATCGCTGGCGGACTGAACGCCCGTTTTCGAGGAGAGTCGATGACGCAGTGGATACGTTTTGAGCACCAGGGCGCGGTTGGATTTGGCACGCTGAGCGAGGACACGATCGCGGTCCACGAGGGGGACATGTTTGACCGGCCGACGGCGACCGGCGCCAGCCTGCGGCGTGACGAGGTGACCACGTTGACCCCGACGGTGGCTGGCAAGATGGTGGCGCTCTGGAACAACTCACGCGCCACGGCGGCGAAGCTGGGCCAAGCCGAGCCGCCAGAGCCGCTCTATTTCATCAAGGCCAACGGGTCGTATCTGGCCACCGACGGTACGATACGGCAGCCCGCCGCCTATGACGGCAAGGTGGTGTTCGAGGGGGAACTCGGGATCGTCATCGGCGCCGTGTGCCGGGCCGTCGCGGAGGCCGAGGCGGCACGGCACATCTTCGGGTATACCTGCGTCAACGACGTCACCGCCGCGGGTATCACGATGGCGGATCCGACGTTTCAGCAGTGGACACGAGCCAAGAGTTTCGACACGTTCGGGGTCTTTGGTCCGGTCGTGGCGACCGGGCTCGACCCGGCGACGCTCACGATTCGTACGGTCTACGAGGGGCAGGAGCGCCAGTGCTACCCGGTCACCGATCTGTTCATGTCGCCGTCCCGCATCGTGAGCGCGATCTCCCGGGACATGACGCTGCACCCAGGCGATGTGATCTGCTGCGGCACCTCCGTCGGCGTGGGGTCTATGAAACCGGGGACCGTCGTCGAGGTCACGATTGATGGGATCGGCACCTTGCGGAACCGCTTTGAGGGCGCGTAGCCCGGCTCTCAACGCGGATATACTGCGTGCCATCCGTTCTCCACTCTCGGTCGCGTGTTGTCGATCAGCTTTCGCAGGGCGGACAGGAAGTGACACAGGGCACCTCATGCAAGTCACCCGATCCTATGGCGTCGCTGCGGCTCTGACACTCGTCGGCGGGCTCGGTGTCGGCGGGGCGGCCCACGCGCAGGAGCTGGAGCAAGCGCTGTTTGTCAGCGTGATCCGTAGCGGCGAGCCGGTCCTCGATCTCACCCTCGATGAGTTCGTCGTCGAGGAAGACAAGCAGCAGCGTGAAGTGCTGCGAGTGGAACGGGCTGAGGTGCCGATGCAGGTCGCCATTCTGGTCGACGACAGCTACGGTTTCGCCCGGAACATCTCGCATGTCCGCAACGCGATCACCGAGTTGCTTGACACGCTGCCGGACGGGCAACAAATCGCGCTGATCACCTTTGGCGATCACCTCACAACGGTCGTCGACTACACCACGAACAAGGACCAGCTCCGCCTGGCCGCGTCTCAATACGCGCCGTTCTCGGAAACGAGCGCATACCTGATGAATGGGCTCGCCCAGACGGCAGCCGACCTCGACCGGCGTGGCGCGATCCGCCCGATCATCGTGTTGCTGACCGGTGAGGACGCTCAGACGCAGCTGTCCCGTGTGGACTTTGGGCGCCAGCGCTCAGGGCAGGTCATTTCTCCACGAGGAGGCCAAGGCATTGGCTACAAGGTCGTGCTTGATGTGCTCCGGGAGACGAAGGTGGCGGTGCACACGCTTGTTGTGCGTGCGCCGGACATGACGACGTTCGCCCCTGCCCCTGATGTCTCGACCTTCACCAGGGGGGCGCTCCTTCAGGATGACGGAGACCGCGACCGGGCGTCCCTGCTGGAACAGCTGCCCAGCACGACCGGCGGAGGCCGGGAGGAACTCGGCGCCACATCGGCTATCCCCAAGATGGCGGCGCGCATCGGAAATGAGATCAGTCACCAGTATCTCGTGACGTATGCTCGCCCGATCGGTCTGATTCCCCCGGAGACGGTCGAGGTGAAGGTCACCCGCCGCCGTCACCGCGTCCGCAGCACCCCCTCCCGCCCCCTCATGGTGCGCTGAGGACTGGTCGCGTCTCTGTCACGCGGCGGTGAGCCGCCCGACCCCCGCGTCATGCGTGTCCGGCCAATCTCGCGATGGTGTGCGTACGGACACGGACCGGAGCCTCCCGGCGCCCAGGGTAGCCCCCAGCTCAAGTCCAGCCCGGCATGGGTGTTGCAGTCCTCCTGGCATGCGATCGCACGACCGATAAGGACGTCCGGCGGCCGCGTCGGCGTCGGTGATGGGTGCGGCGCGCTGGACTCGGGTGCACACGGCACCGACGAGACGCGACGACACGGAGAGCATGAGTGTACGAACGACACTTATCGTGGTTACGGAGACGATTCTGGACCCCAGCGCTGGTCGGCGCGTTGTCCGTCCTGCTGGTTGGCTGCGAATTTGAGAGCAGAAGTGAACTGGCACCCGGGGCGCCATCCGCGGTGACCATTACCCCGGTACTCCTCGGAACCTGGAGTTTCCGCTCGGCGGCCCCGGTTAGTTCAGGGATCCCAGCGGCCGATTCGTGCACCGAATTGGGGTTCACGTTCGACACGCAGAAGGGCGACCTGTATAGCGGGACGTTCAGCGCGACCTGTGCTGACGGCGTGGTCCTGACCGGCTTGGCGAGTGGCACGCTGGTCGACGACCTGTTGACCGTGAGGGCTGATGGCCTGGCCACGCGTGGCGGCGTGCAGTGCCCGTTTACGCTGAGCGGCACGGCGCGTCTGGTCGGCCAGCAGATCGCGATCGACTACACCGGCACCAGTTGCCTGGGCCCGGTGAGCGGGTCGCAGACGCTGGCCCGCTAACCGGTTGTCGGCCGCAGCTCTTGGCTGCTTCTATCTGCGGCCCCACCCGGGGTACGCCCCCTATGGTTTCGGCAGCGCGAAACTCAGAATGAGGTCTCCACCGCGCCGCCCTCGGGAGCCGCCGCCGGAGGCCACGGTCACGAATTCCTGACCATCGACCATATACACCGCTGGCGAGGCAAAGATGCCGGAGCCGGTGTTGTACCGCCACAGTTCTTCGCCGGTTCTGGCGTCGTATGCGAAGAAATAGCCGGCGATGTTGCTGCCGGTGCCCACGAAGACGACGCCGCCCTTGGTGACAACTGCTCCGGCCTGCCCGTAGCCCTCGAAAATCTGGCGCCAGACAAGCTCGCCGGTCGTGGGGTCATAGGCGGAGAAGTAGCCCTGAGGTCCTCGGCCGGAGTTGAACGGCTGGTCGATGGCGTTGACGTACAGCAGACCGGTGTCCGGGCTGAAGGCGATGGGGCCGTAGCTGGCACCGCCGCCCATACCGGGTGCGAAGATCTGGTTTTGTCCCAGCGGGGTGAACTGCTCCACCATGTTCTTTCCGGCCGCGTGCTCGGCGGGAATGTCGGTAGGGAACACCGGCGAGACGGGCTCCATCCGCTCGCCGTTCTTCTTGTGGGGGATCGGCTGGGTCGGGTACGGCACTTCACCCTCACGGTCCGTTTCGGTCGAGACCGGGGTCTCGATGATCGGGTGGACCGGTTCGCCCGTCTCCCGGTTCAAGATGTACATCCAGCCGTTCTTGTTCGCTTGCGCGAGCGCCTTGACCGGCTCGCCGTCCACTTCCATATCGAACAGAATCGGTTGCGACCCGTTGTCGTAGTCCCACACATCGTGGTGCACCAGCTGGTAGTACCACTGCAGCTGACCGGTATCGAGTGACAGGGCGACGACAGAGTCAGAAAACAGGTTGAGGCCTTCACGGAGCGTGCTGTCCCCGAACGGGTTCCCCACCGCGACATACATCATGTTGAGGTCCGGGTCGATCGACGGCGTTTCCCAGATGCCACCGCCTTCGCGTCCGCCGCCATTCCAGGTGGGTCCGGCGATGTCCCATCCCTGGTCGGCTTCGCTCTGGGGCACCGTATTGAAATGCCATTCCACCTCGCCGGTCTTCGCGTCAATGGCGAGGACATGGCCGCCTGGAATCCGGCTCTCACTGCGTGTCGAACCGACGTAGAGCGTGCCGTTGTGAATCTGCGGTGCGGTGGTGAACCAATACCCCATGGAGATGGCGGTCTCGACATCGGGATACTGTCGTTTCAGGACGTCAAGAATCACACTGGCCTGACCATCAACCCCGAACCCGGGCAACGGCTCGCCAGTCTTGGCGTCCAGGGCGAACACGAACGACCCGGCCGCGCTGTAGACCACGCCGTCTTCGTAGGTCACCCCGCGATGGCGGAAGATATACCCCTGCTGGAGGCCACCCCCCAGCAGTTCGGTCACGTCGTACAGCCAAATCAGATGACCATCGAGCGCGTTCACGGCGTACACGCTGCCTCGGGAGTCGGTGAGATACATGATGCCGTCGATGACGATCGGCGTGGTCTGGTTGCTGACGCCATCGATGACGCCATGCTGGAAGAGCCAGCGTGGTGTGAGTTGATGTGCATTCTCCGGGGTGATCTGGTCGGTTTGGGCGAAGCGACTTCCGGCGAGATCCAGGTTATGGAGCGGCCAGTCGACGTTCTGCGCGATGGCTGGAGTCGGTTCGGCACATAGCGACGCGGCGACGTGGCCGCACACGGTCGTGGCATGTCTCAGTTGCATGTGGGGTCTCCTTCGACTCCGGAAGCATAATCGACAGGGAACAGGATCCCTAACCATCGACACGGCCCGACCCTGGCGCGGTGGTGGGTCGCGCCAGGGATTGACGCTCGAAAATTCGCGTGATACGGTCGCAGCTCAGCTAGACAGTGTTGTCCTCGTTACCAGGTCTGAGGGGAGTTGCGATGCCCATGACGCGTCGACAGACGTTCCGGCTCGCGGGTTCGTCGGTGCTGGTTGGGACGGTCCTGACACTGAGTGCCGGAACGGCGATGGCCGCTCAGCCGGGCGCCGTGACAGAGGTCACCTTTTCCCGCGATATCGCGCCGATCCTGCAGCGGAGCTGTCAACACTGCCATCGGCCCGATTCGGTGGCTCCGATGTCGCTCCTGACCTACGAAGAGGCCCGCCCCTGGGCGCGGGCCATGAAGAGCCGGACGGCGCTGCGGAACGAGCGCGGGGCGATGCCCCCCTGGTTCATTGAGAAAGACCTGGGCATTCAAGACTATAAGGACGACCCGTCTCTCACCGAAGAAGAGATCGCCGCGATCGCGAGCTGGGCCGACAACGGCGCCCCCCGCGGGAATCCTGAAGATCTGCCGCCACCGAAGTTTGTCGCGGGTGCCGATGAAGCGAGCTGGCGCATCGGCACGCCCGACCTGGTGTTGCGTTCACCCGAAATCACCGTGCATGCTTCCGGCGCCGACCGCTGGGAGCCGGTCGGCGTCGTGCCCACAGGGCTGACCGAGGATCGGTATGTCGCGGCGGTGGAGATCCGCGAGGTCAACGACATCCCGCGGGATGGCGCGAGCAGCACGGTCGGGGGACGCTTCGTCTTCCATCACCTCAACTACTCATCGCACGTCGTAGAGGTCGAGCAGCCGGAGGCGTTCACGGGTGACACCACCACCGTGTGGCCGGTGCATGAGGTGGGCCGCAACGCCGACATCTTCCCGCCTGACGCGGGCCGGATTCTGGCGGCGGGGTCGGTGTTGAATCTCGAGACCGCCCACCTGCATTCGAATGGAGGCGAGACGAAGGCCTACCTGGAGTTCGCCTTCAAGCTGCACCCCGTGGGCTACAAGCCGAGTGTGACCTGGATCAACAGGCTG
Organism: Acidobacteriota bacterium; assembly: GCA_005778315.1. GTDB lineage: Bacteria > Acidobacteriota > Vicinamibacteria > Vicinamibacterales > UBA8438 > UBA8438. Next base: position 5,740 of record SXOW01000323.1, on the reverse strand, counting down.
ACTGCGAACGGCGTCGACATCTCGATCAAGCCGACCACGCCCGACCAGCAGTTGCACGCCTACACCGTCCTCGAGCAGCACACCAAGATCCTCACCTTCGAGCCGCATATGCACGCCCCGGGCGTCAGGATGTGCCTGGAGGCGATCTGGGGACACAGCGTGCAGACCCTGACGTGTGCCGGCTATGACCACAACTGGGTCCGCAGCTACGCGTACGAGGACGACGCCGCACCGTTGCTGCCGGAAGGGACGATCCTGCATTTGATCGGGTTCATGGACACGACGCCAGGGAACCGGAATGTCGCGGACACCCGGAACTGGGGCGGCGGCGGCCGACGCTCCGTGGCCAACATGTTCATCGATCTCGGCGAGGCGATCGCGCTGACCGACGAGGAATTCGAACAGGAAATGGGTGAGCGCCGCGACCGGCTCGGGTTGACGAAGAATGACGTCGTCATCGGGTGTCCGCTGTGCCAGGTCCGTTTCCCCTCTCAGGAATCGGCTCCCTGACCGGACCCAGACCACGCCATGTGCCTGCGATTTTTGCTCGTGGTTGCATTGGGCCTCTTGTGGCTTCCTGGGGCCGCGGATGCCCAGCTGACGTATTCTCGCGGCCAGAGCGTCTCGCCCGCGTTCGAAGGGTGGTGGCAGAACGAGGACGGTACCTACACGCTCTTCTTCGGCTACATGAACGACAACTGGGAGGAAGAGCTCGATGTGCCAGTCGGACCTGAGAACAACATCGAGCCGGGTGGGCCGGACCGCGGTCAGCCGACCCATTTTCTGCCTCGCCGGAACATGTTCCTGTTTCAGGTGCAGGTGCCGGCCGATTTCGGCGACCAGGAGTTGGTCTGGACCCTGACCACCCACGGCACGACGCACCGAACCTACGCCTCCTTACGGTCGGACTATCTCGTCGACAAGCAGGTCATTGGCACCGAGGTCGGGGCGAATCGCGGCGGGGTCAGCCAGGATTGGCAGTGGAACGAGCCGCCTGAGGTCAACCTTGGGGTGGACCAGCGACGTCGTGTGCGGGTGGGGGAGGAGTTGCCGCTGGTCGCGTTTGCCACCGATGCCGATGGTATTCCGTCATCGACCAAAGCGGGGGTGACCTTGCGTCCGAGCACGCCACGCGACCAGAGCGAACGCCATCCTGCCTACCGGCCGCCCCAACAGGTCGTGCCCGGCAATCCGAACGGGCTGCGCTTGTCCTGGTTTGTCTACCGCGGCGCGGGACAGGTGACCTTCAATCCCGTGCAACTGAAAGTCTGGCAGGACACCCGGCCGTACGCGAACTCCCCGTGGTCTCCGCCATTTGAAATCCCGCCGGTCCCTCCGGACGGGAAATGGGAAGCAGTGGCCAGCTTCGAGGAGCCAGGCACCTATGTCCTGCGGGCGCTGGCCAGTGATGGGGCGCTGTTCACCGCCCAAGACATCGTGGTCACGGTCACCCCGTAGGCGCGCCGGATCTCGATCAGTCGACGCGACGGTATTTTCGGATCACCCTGCCGCTGCCTGCCATCAGAAGGAACGTACGGTCGTCCACGTCGTAGTCCCACCGGAGCGTGCGCGCGGCATCTTCGAGAATGAGGTGGCCGCCATCCCAGGTGATCTCGAAGGTGCGTTGCGGAATGGCCTGGATGACGAGCGTGGTGTCATCCGACGCGCTCCCGCGCCGGTCCTCGGAGCGGTCGTACCCATAGGTCCAGCTGGTGGGCCCCCACGTATAGGTGCCGTAGCCCGCCGTCGATTCGTATCCCTGGTCGCCCTCGCGGTGCCTGGTTGCCATCACGACGCCGTCGTGCACCATCCACCATCCGTCCATCTCTGGCGGGTCGATCACCCTGCCGTCGACGTGCCATTCCACGAGCGCCCACGTGCCTTCGATGATGGCGCGCACGGCGTCGTCGGGTTGTCCACCCTGCGCCATCACCGGTGACGCCGAGGTCAGGAGGAGGGCCAGGATACAGAGGTCGCGCTTCCACGCGGGGTGTCGCTTGTTCACCGTGTCTCCCTGGTGTGGGGTCTCGATTCGAGGCCATCATACTGTTCCCGCGTGTCCTCACCCCTCTCGCGACTGCATATAATCGGTCCCGGAGGCGCCCATGACGAAGCGACAGCGCGTGGATCGGCGGCGGTTCCTGTCGGGTACCGCCGGTGCCATGGGCGCGGCGTTCTTCGGTCGGTTTCCCCTGAGTGAGATGGCCGAGCAAGGTGCCCCGCCGGTGGTCCAGGGTTGGGACGCGGGCCGTGTACGGCACTTGCTTCCGACCGTGAGCGACACCCGGATGCTGCTGAAGGTGTCGTTCGACCGAGCCCTGCCGGCTGCGCCTCGGCTACGGGTGGGCCCCTCCGCGGTGACCGGTCGGATGAATGACACGGCGGGCGAGTACTGGCAATTCTACGCAGCCGACCTCGAGCCGGGACGCCGATATGCGCTGTCGCTGGAGGCGGCGGATGGGCGAGCGCTGTGCGAGCCGTGGCCGCTGTCGACCTTTCCTGCGCCGGACGGGGCGCCCGAACGGTTCCGCCTGCTGTTCTTTACCTGTGCCGGCGGACCTGGTGGGTCATACGACGGGATCGGCCAGCGAGCAGGATTCCTGCCGACCGCCATTCGCAACCGACTGCTCCGGCGCGCCCTGTCCTTCGAGCCGGATGCGGCGGTGGCGAATGGCGATCACATCTACTGGGATCTGCATACCTGGCAGGGTGAGAACGCTGGCCAGCTGAGCCCGAGCGGGCGGACGTCGAATTTCGACTTCTCCGACACCGTGTTCGGCGCCAGCAACGAGACAGCGATGAAGGCGGCCGCCGGGCCACAGATTGTGCCGGTATACGGGAGCGATTTTCGGTCCACGCCCGTGTTCTTCCTGCAGGACGACCACGACCACTGGGAGAACGATGCCGTGACGGACGACATCGCCAGTTTTCCCGTGCCGTGGTTTCAACTCCAGTTGGCGCGCGCGACCCAACAGCTGTACTACCCGGAGTTCCTCCCGGATGCGACGCGTCCGGCGGGCCTTCCGTGGTCGTCCGCCAGCGATCGTGGAGACCTGTCCGAAAGTTTTGGCACCGTGCGCTACGGCAACCTCGCGGAAGTGTTGCTGTACGACGTGCGCCGGACGATGAACCTCGGCGGGCCAAACGCCGTGTTCGTCGACGCGCAGGTCGAGCGCTGGTTGATGGAGCGCACGCGCGCGGCCGGGGTCGGCCACCTCGTTCACGCGCCGTCGAATCCGTTCGGATGGAGCGCGGGAAAATGGGGCGAGTGGTACCCCGATATTCTCGACCCGGAGAACGGCACCTTGACGACGGCGGTGGCCAAACCGTATTGGCAGGAGGGGTGGCTGAAGCAGCACGATCGACTGGCGCACGCGATCGGCAGCCAGCCTGGCCGAGCCCCGGTGATTGTCAGTGGTGACCTGCATGCCATTGGGGTGGGGCGGATGCATCGGGCCGGGACCGTGAACCTCAATGCGCGGCCGATCACAACCGTGCTGAGTGGCCCGATTGGTACGTCCATCAGTGGATTCCCGTCGGTCGTGCGCGGCATCGGCCCGACCACGCCGGCGCATCTGGAGTTGGAGGAGTCGGTCGCGCCGGTGGAGGACCACGGGTTCACCCTGGTTGACTTCCTTGCGGACCGCATGGTGCTGCGGCAGTTCAGGTGGGATGTCGATCGCCAGCCGCTCGATGCCATCGATCGGCTCGAACCCTTCTATGAGACGCAACTGGCACGACCCGTGTGAGCGGACCAACATGCCACCGACACTGACCATCCGGAGTCTCTCCGCCAGGCCCGTCCTGCTCACCCTGGAGCGTCCGGTCGTGGCTCGCATGTGTTGTGGGGCGTTGACCCGCGGGGGTGAGGCTACCAGTCGTTGGCGTGCATGTCAGTCTGCGCGCTCGCGTCAAGCAGCCGCCCGCTCGCCATCGTGACCACCGAGGACCTTGTCTCGGCTACGGCGCTCACGACTTCCTCCACACGGACGATCGGGTCGCCGGGTGGCACCTTGATTGCCAGGTTGAGCTGGTCACCCGGTGCCGCCCTGTTTGGTTGCTCGATGAAACACCCGTCGTCCTTGAGGCGGGAGACCTTGATCGGCATTTCACGGCCGGGCGTCACGCAGATTCCGTCGATAGGCTCGGAGACACCCCCGCGTGTCCGCTCCGTATCCGCTTGGGGAGGAGGCATGGTCGCGCCGAATTTCTCCAGGTCCAGTTCGGTATCGGCGCAGATCGCCGTTTCGTAGGCGATGGCGCCGGACCCGCCGGCCGCGACGAGTTTGCTCCGCACCACACGTCCGGTCACCACCAGCTTCTCGTCGTCGTTGCATTGCAGAACGAATTTCGCGCGTGTGTCCGGCATCAGGCGTCGCGAGCAACTGACCAGGAGCCCCGACGATGAGATGTTCAGGAGTCGGGCAGGGTCTTCGGGATAGAGCGTGACGGCGCCGATGCCTGGCACAGCCTCGTGCGGGTGGCGGTGAGAGCGGCGACGGTCGCGCGCCGAACCATTCCGCCCAGCGGCCGACGATTTCCGATCGCGGTCGGACTGGGCCTCCATCTCGTCATCTCGTGCGGGCGCCGGCTGGGGTGTAGACACCGTCATTGTCCTTTCCTGTCCGCTGACACCGTTTCAATGGCCGTGCCAACTCCGCGAGTCCGGAGGTGCATCAACAGCTTGGACGACCTGACTGCCGTGAATCGCCTGCGGCGGGCGGGCTTGCTGGTGTCAGACCACCGATCGTAGGGCACGCCTCGCACTTCTCGAGGAGCAGCCAGGCCCTGCTCCAGGGCTCGGTCGATCCCATATCTGTATGACGGCGTACAGTTGTGTTGGCCCAATGCCGCCAACGGCCGTCGCACAACCTTCGCACAAGAGGATGCGCCAGAGACGGAGGAGGAGGGCGGAACGCCGTGAAAATGACAGTGGAACACCGCATCCGGGCTCCGCGCTGATGCTGGTGCGGAGCTTGCTAGGTGTCGAGGTGGTTGCGGTAGGGGCTGACTTGGCCCACCGCTTGAAAAGGGGTGTCTGGTGACAATGTCCGATGCGAGGCGCCCGGCGGCGGACGCACACGAGTCCGACCGCGACCCGGTAAGCCTGCCGGCACCGCAAGGTCCGTCATCGCCGCTTGATGTCCGGGCGCGTCTTCGGGCCATCATCGAACAGCAGCCCGCGTGCCTCGCTGAGGTAGCGGCGGACGGACGCGTGCTGGCGATGAATGCGGCCCAGGTGTCACTGATGGGCGCGCATCGAGGAGGCCGTCGGTACCACGACCTCGTCTCCCTCACAGACCGCGAACGGGTGGCCGATTTCATCCGACAGGTCACCGAGGGCGACAGCGGTTCCATCGAGTATCTGGTCGTGGTCCCCGGCGCCGGCGTGTGTGACGTGGTGACTGACGCCGTACCGCTCGATCGTGGGGGTGGGCACGGCGTGGTCGCGATCATGGTGACGCGTGACCTGACCGCCTTGCGCGGTCTCGAAGACCAGATTCAGCGTCAGGCCGAAGACCACGCCAACACCTGCGCCGAACTGCGAGCGCAGCTGCAGGCGGTCGAAGCGCGAGAGCACGCGGCCAAGGAACGCGAACAGGCGCTGATTGCCCAGCGTGACGATGAACGTCGGCGTGTCGGACCGGCGCTCGAACGTGCCCGAGTCCAGCTGCTTGAACTCAAGGCTCTGCGAGAGCCCGGGGGCCACGGCTATCGTGTGCCCGGCGGGCGGCGTGGT
>SXOW01000031.1 GCA_005778315.1 Acidobacteriota bacterium | reverse complement strand
GTGATAATCGCGCGTTTGGACATCGTTGATAAGGATAGCTCACGCCACAACCGATGAACAGGGGCGCGGATAGCCCCTTGAGCCCTTGCGCGTATCTACCAAACAGGCCGATCGCTCCACGATCGCCGGGTGGTCGAGTTCGGCATGCCCGGCGGTCCTGGTAGGATTCGGCCGCAACTGGACCGCATGGAAGAAGTCGACCTGATCATCGTCGGTGGCGGTGTCGTGGGGCTCGCGTGCGCGAGAGAGACGGCCCGTCCAGGTCGCACGGTGTGTGTGCTGGAGCGACATCCACGCCTGGGCACGGAGACCAGCACCCACAACAGTGGCGTCATACATGCCGGGATTTACTATCCTCGCGGCTCGCTGAAAGCCCAGCTCTGCGTCGAAGGCCGCGAGGCGCTCTATCGGTTTTGCGAGACCCACGGGGTACCGCATCGACGGTGCGGCAAGTTGATTGTCGCCCGCCCCGAGGACGACGACGCGCGCCTCCTGGACTTGCTGGCCCGCGGACGGGCGAACGCGGTCGACGATCTGGAGATCGTGGACCAGGCGTTCGTCGCCCGGCTTGAACCAGCGGTGGCGGCTCGAGCCGCGCTCTGGTCCCCGTCTACCGGCATCGTGGAAACAGAAGCGTTGGTGCGAGCGCTGCATCGGGACGCATCCGATCGCGAGGCCATCACGCTGCCGGCCATGCCGCTCATCGGTGGCGCCGTAGATGACGGCGGAGCGTGGCTTGAGCTACGGACGCCGGCAGAGACGATCAGGACGAGAGCCGTCGTCAACGCCGCCGGACTGTACGCCGATGAGGTGTCCGCCATGCTCGGCGGAGCCAGCTTCACGATTTACCCATGCCGCGGCGAATACGCGGAACTGGTCGGCGTCAGTCGAGGTCTGGTGACGCGACCCGTCTACCCGTTGCCCCCGCTATCCGGCGAGCACCTCGGCGTGCACGTCACGCCCACCACCTGGGGCAGCGTCATGGTCGGGCCCACGACCCGGTATCAAGCGGACAAGCGGGACCACGAAGCAGATCGGCTGCCAGTCGAGGCCTTCGTCGAGCCAACGCGGCGACTCTTGCCGACGATACGAGCGCAAGATGTCCGGGCCGGCGGAACGGGGATTCGCGCCAAACTCAGCCCGGATCCAGCGGCGTTCTCGGACTTCTTGATCGAACGCGACACCCGACAACCCCGACTGGTCCAGGCGGCCGGCATCGACTCTCCAGGCCTCACGGCCTGCCTCGCGATCGCTCGCAGGGTGTCGACCCTGGTGGATGAGGTGCTTCGTTAGGCGGACCGCTCTGGAGCGGCCGTGCGTGCGGTGAGGTAGCGATCCAGCGCGTCTTGCCAGGTCGGTAGGCGAGCTCCAGCGGCAACGATCTTCTCGTTGGACAACGCGCAATACTTGGGACGGCTCGCGATCATCACGACGTCGTCGCTCCTGATCGGCGTCACCAGCGACTCGCACCCGAGCCGCGTCGCGGCGACGCGGGCCACGTCATACCACGTGGCGTATCCCTCGTTGACACAGTGATAGAGGCCGTCCGGCGCCGACTGTGACACCAGCCGTTTGGTGGCTCCCGCCACGTCCGGCACGTAGCTCGGCGAGACAGTGCGGTCCGTAAAACCCTTCACGGGACGGGCGTCCAGCAATGCGTCTACGATCCGATCCAGCGTGCTCCCCAGCCGCCGGCCGTCGGGACCTGGCGTCTCGGCCCCGCCGCCGAACAGGCTCTCAACCCGAAGCACGTAGTGTCGCGGTGCGCCAGCCGCAAACCACTCGCCAATGAGCTTCGAGCTCGCATACACACTTTGCGGGGCCGGCTCGACAGATTCGTCGTAGGGCCGATCGGTCTGTCCGTCGAACACGAAGTCGGTGCTGTAGTGAACCAGCGTCGCGCCGGTCCGCTGCGCCGCGGTCGCTAGCGATCGCACCGCAACGCTGTTGACCCGCATCGCGGTCACTGGGTCCGTCTCCGCACCGTCGACATCGTTGTAGGCGGCGCAGTTCACGATAACGTCCGGGCGCGCGTCGTCTACGGCGGCGACGAGCGCGGCGTGGTCGGTAATGTCCAATTCGGCACGCGTAAGCGCCACGACCTGGCCATCGCGACCAAAACAACGGCAGATCTCACGCCCCAACTGGCCGGCCGCACCGGTCACCAACGTGTTCATTGATTCTTGATCGCCGCCCGCGCTTCTCGGTCCGCGTCGCGGGCTCGCACGGTCTCCCGCTTGTCGTGGTCACGCTTCCCTTTGGCCAGACTGATCGCGACCTTCACACGGCCGCGTTTGAAGTACATCCGCACCGGCACCAGGGTCATCCCGCGCTCGACCACTTTCCCGACGAGTTTCCGGATCTCACGCTTGTTGAGCAGCAGTTTCCGCCGTCGCATCGGCTCGTGGTCGGCGTAGCCGCGATGGCTATACGGGCTGATGTGCACGTTGTGGAGAAACACCTCGCCGTGCTCGACCCGGCCGTAGCTATCGCGAAGGTTGACCCGTCCTTCACGGATCGCTTTTACCTCGGTTCCCAGGAGCACGATGCCGGCCTCGTAGGTATCAAGGATCGCGTAGTCGTGCCGCGCCTTCCGGTTATCGGCAATCCGGGTCTCCGCGTCTCGCGTCTCGACAGCCATGACTCAGTCAGTGGCCCCGCTCGTGGCACTCGCGTGCGCGACCGCTAGCCAGCCGCGCCGCGAGTGCCACCGCCGTCACGAGACTTGACGGGTTGGCGATGCCCTTCCCCGCGATGTCGAACGCCGTGCCATGGTCGACCGACGTCCGGATGATTGGCAGCCCAAGCGTCACGTTGACCGCTTCGCCGAACGCCACCAGCTTCACCGGAATCAATCCTTGGTCGTGATAGCACGCGACCACCGCATCAAATCGACCGTCGACCGCCTGGCGAAACACTGTATCGGCCGGGAGCGGCCCGGTGACGTCGAGCCCGCGTGCCCTGGCGGATGCCACCGCCGGCGCCAGCACGTCTTGCTCTTCCGAGCCGAGCAGGCCCCCTTCGCCAGCATGAGGATTGAGCCCCGCCAGACCGAGTCGCGGTACAGGGATCCCGAACCGAGGAAGCTCCGCGGCGGTGAGTGCCAGCGTGGCTTCGACGCGCTGTCTGGTCAAGAGCCGTGGCACGGCGGAGAGTGGAACGTGGACCGTGGCCAGCACCACACAGAGCCGGGAAGAGTAGAACATCATGGCCACCTCGTCCGCGCCGGTCAGATGGGCCAGCAGTTCGGTATGACCACGCCAGGGCAGCCCCGCAAGTGCGAACGCCTCTTTGTGGATGGGGCCGGTGGTGACGGCGTCGATGCGACCGGCCATGGCGTCCGCCGTGGCACGCGTCACGGCGTCGTAGGCCGCCCGCCCCGCCTCGGCGGAGAGCACACCAGGCACGACCGGGACACCGTCGTCGGTGGCCGCGTCATACAACACCGGCTCGCACACGGCGGTGACCCGCGGGTCAAGAACCGCGGCGCGCGCGATCTCGGGACCGATGCCGGCCGGGTCTCCGACGGTAATCCCAACACGGATGCGCGCAGTCAACTCGCAACTCCCTTAGCGGCTGCCGCAGGACCCGCAGCCGCCGTCGCTGCACCCACCACCGTCGCTGCCGCAGTCGCCGCCGCATCCACCGGCCGATCGTTCGCAGCTGCTCTCATGCGCGCAGCCAGCACGCTGCTCCCCTTTGGCGTTCGCCAATTCATACCGCAGGCAGCACTTCAGGCGGCCGCACGCACCGGAGAGGCGCGACGGATTCAAGCTCAAGTGCTGGCGTTTCGCCATTTTGATGGAGATGGGCTCGAACGACTGCAGCCACGTGGTGCAACACAGCGGACGGCCGCAGGTGCCGTAACCACCGAGCAGTTGGGCCTCGTCTCTCGATCCAATCTGGCGCATCTCGATCCGCACACGAAACTCGCTCGCCAGTTCACGGACCAGCTCGCGAAAGTCGACCCGGCCCTCTGCCGTGAACGAGAACAGCAGCTTGGACCCATCGTAGAGTTGCTCGACCGACACGAGCTTCATGGGGAGTCAGCGCTCGCGAATCTTCAATAACCCGATCCCTTTCGCCTCCTGTTCTCGCTGCTCGTGTCGTAACCGCCGCACGACATCGTCACGGGACGCCCTGCGCAAGACGGTCATAGGACGGCTGCCGGTAGGCGCCGTCCGTTCAGTGATCGCCGCGATGGTCGGCGCTGCGGCGCCGTAGGCCGTGCGGTCTCCGATCTGCACCACCACCGGCTCGCCGGGGGTCAGCGCCGGATTGAAGTCGACCTCCGGAAGCAGGAATGTGCGAGCCCGGCCCACAGGATCGAACCTGACGCTGACGTAGCGGGGCGCGCCGGTCGAGCTGGTCTCGTTGTCCACTCTGTGTGCTCCACGTGGCCCCGTCGAGGTCGACGAGGAACCCGCTACAACTGCAGGGTCAACCAGTCCACCACGACCTTGGGACTGGCGTTCCGGGTCAGTGCCTGCACGGCCCGGTCAACGGAGACATAGCCGCGCTGGGCCCGATCCGTGTCGTAGGACCTCGCCAAGTCGGCCAGGTCCGGTGCCAGATCGACGTTCGACAGCCAGGCGACCTCTCCACGCGAGGCCAGCACCTGGAGGTCACGAAACAGCGTACTCAGGGCCCGAAGACGTCTCGTCAGTGTCTCACGATCCGCCGCCGGGCTGGACTTGCGACCTGGCCGCACATCGACCAGCCCCTTGCCAGCTTCCAGGCGCTGCCTCGGGTTGGGTGCGGACGCCAGCGCCCGCAACATGGCGGTCGCGCTCTCCCGCGCCTGCAGATGGTCCGTGGAACCGGCTTCTAGGGCGCGCGCCAGACTCCCGTCTGCCGTCGCCGCGGCCGCACGCGCCGCCACCGACTCGAACCCATGCTCCTGCACGAGCAGGTCGACGATATCGCCTGGTGCGAGCCCGCCAAACCGCAATTCCGGACAGCGGGAGCGGACCGTCGGCAGCAACATATGCGGCCGACTCGTCACAAGAAGGAACACCGACCCATCGGGTGGCTCCTCCAAGGTCTTCAGCAGGGCGTTCTGCGCCTCCGGCACCAGGCGGTCGGCGTCATCGACGATCACCACCCGTTTTCGGCCCTCGAACGGACGGTAGATCGTCTGCTCGACGGCGGCCCTAACGGCGTCCACCTTGATGGCACCCGTCTCGCCGGGCTCCAGCACCAACACGTCGGCGTGCACGCCACGCTGAATGCGTTCACACGCGCGGCACGCGCCACAGGCGTCCGGACCCGTCTGGTCCTCGCCGGTCAGAGCATGGCAATTCAGCAACTGCGCCACTGCGAGCGCCAGCCGACGTTTGCCGACACCCTCGGGGCCGGTGAAGACGAGGCACGGCGGCAGCGTGTCGCGCGTCACGGCGCGCCCCACCAGTTGCCGGATCGATGCGTGTCCCTTGATGTCGCCGAGTGCCATCGTCATAGGATGGTTCGCAACGCCCCACCGGAGCAAGGCGCCTGCGGTAGAGCCGATGGCGCCCACCAGGGAGATCTGCTCGCGTTCGTCGAGCGTCACCAGCCATTGTGGTCAGGAGCAGTCTTCACATCGTTCGCCTCGAAGCGCCTCTCGCGCTTCATTGAGAATGATTGGCACCATCGCGAAGGCGGCGACGGGGTCCGCCCACCACCACCCCAGTGCAGCGTTGAGAATCAACCCCCCCAGCAGAATCGCTGACAGATACGCACACAAGGACGTTTGCCGCGAATCGGACTCCAGCGCTCGGCTCTCCAACGACGCGGCGACCTTTCTTTTCTGGCGCGCGAGCCAAGGCATCATCGCAAGCGATGCAACAGCGAGGACGATGCCAATGAGACTCGGAGACGGCGGTTCGCGTCGGATCAGGGTTTCCGCCGCTTCATAAGCCACCCACGCCGCCAACAGAAGTTCGGCGTTCGCTCGTCAGCTCTGTGAGTGCGATACTACCTTGGCGGGACGGCGGGACGCTGAGTGCCCGGTAGCGTTGGGAGCGCCAGGCCAACGGCCGCGGTGGCGGGGCGCACTGGCGCGGAAGCATCCATGATGAAGAGCCAGTTCTGTTGCGTCGACGACTGTCCTTCGGATCGCCAATGACGCGAATGTTCTCGGCGCTCGCTGGTCTGGTGCTAGGCGTCGGTCTGCCGATGCTCCCCGCTGGATGTGGCGGCGAGATTCCCGAGCCGGTCGAGACGGCTCCGGGTGCCACCATCGAAACGGTCGCGCTCGCCGTCGAAGGCATGACGTGAGGCGGTTGCCCTGTGGCCGTGCGCCATGCGCTGAGGAGTCTCGATGGCGTGGTCGATGCCGAGGTGTCATACGACGACAAGCGGGCCGACGTGCAGTACCACCCCGACCTGGTAGAACTGGCGGCGATGCTCGAGGCGATTGACGGCGCAGGGTTTTCGGCGTCCGCCATAGAGAACAATGGCGACGAGCCCTAGCACGATGGAGCGGCTGCCTGGCGCTGCCGGGCTCGTGGCCGCGGTGCTCGCAGCGAGCTGTTGTCTACTCCCGCTCGCGCTGATTACCACGGGCATCGCGGGCGCGGGCCTGATGATGACAATGATGCGTTTCGAGTGGCTCACGCTGCCGCTCGGGGTGTTCGGGCTGGTGGGTGCATACGCTTGCTACTTCCGGGAGCAGCGCCGGTGCGACTCGGCTGGCTGCAAGCTGGTGGGAGAACGGGGCACCAGAATCTTGCTGGGCGTCGCCACTGCAGTCGTTGGGATGGCCCTGCTGCTGAAACTCTTCCCGTCCTTGACTGCAGCCATGCTGCAAGGTCTGTAGAGCCTGAACGACCTGCGTTCGGCCCCGTTGATGCAGCCGCCCTGGACGAGCTATCCACCAATTCGGCCAGCCGGAGATTCCTTGACCGTGTACTGTCGGTGAGCGGTGATGAGTGCGCAGAATCCGAAGGTTGATGCGTTCGTGAGCCGGACCAAGAGGTGGCAGGACGAGACCCAGAAGCTGCGGTCTATCCTCCTCGACTGCGGGCTCGATGAAGACCTGAAGTGGGGAAAGCCCTGCTTCATGCTTGCGGGGAAGAACGTGGCCATCATCCAGCCCTTCAAAGAGCACTGCTCGCTCATGTTTTTCAAGGGCACCTTGCTCCAGGACACCCACGGCCTGCTCCGCAGCCAAGGGGAAAACACGCAGTCCGCGCGGCGTTTGGAGTTCACCAGCGAGCCGCAGATCAAGAAGGCCGTGGTGGCGTCGTATGTGAGGCAGGCCATCGCAGTCGAGAAGGCAGGACTCACAGTCGACTTCGAGGCGAAGGGGGCACTGAAGCTTCCGGAGGAGCTGACCCAGGCCCTCCATAAGGACCGTCGCCTCGGGCAGGCATTCCACGCACTGACACCTGGACGACGGCGGGCCTATGTTCTTCATTTCATGGGCGCAAAACGACCCACGACCCGCATCGCGCGGATCGAGAAATGCACGCCACGGATTCTCGCCGGCAAGGGCATGAACGACCGCCTCGCATGCACTTAGTGCCGACGAGACGATGCACCGGAATTTTGAAGATCGCAATCCAAAGCCCGCCCTCGGATCTCCCCAAGTGGCGGGCTTTGTTGAGCGTAATGGCGG